>JAGBDQ010000149.1 GCA_017937415.1 Oscillospiraceae bacterium | reverse complement strand
GGACGTCCACCAAGCCAGGCTTGGCCGGGGGAAGGTAGAACTCCCTGTACTCCTTTTTGTAGTCAAAAGCCAGTAGGAACCTGCCTTCCAGCGTAAGAGTTGGGGAAAGAAGCTGCGCATCTGCTCCTTGGCCTGCTCCTCGGTCATGCCGGGGTTGGCCTTGGCCATGTGGGGAGCGCAGAAGGCGATCATCTCCTCCATGGTCATGTCCTGAAGGAACTTTCCCTTGTCGTAGCAGTACTTGCAGTAGTGGGGGCTGGGGGAGCCGTCGGCTTCGGTCCCTCTCTGGTCCCCGGCGGTGAGGGGCATGGCGCAGGATTGGCAAAAGGTCATTTCGTTCATGGTGGCATCCTCCTTTGTTTGAGATGGCACCATGTTACCAGAGAAACCTTGACACCTCGTGTCAGGGTTTTTGCATTGCTCCCAAATATTTTTTGCAAGCAGTCCCACCTGACGCCGGACCCGCTCCGGGGAGAGGATCTCCACGTTGGGGCCAAAGGAGAGGAGAAAACCGTAGACCCAGTCATCCTCGGGAAAGGTGGCGGTGGCCTCCAACGAGCCGTCGGGTAAAAGTTTGACCTGGCTTTCCGCAAGCTCGTCATAGACCCGGTAGGCTACGGCCGAAGAGAAGCGAAGCCGCAGGGTGACGAAGGAGGGCACCGAGGAATCCTGAATGCGGGGAAGGGGCGCGGAGGGCGGAGGCATGGTCTGCCCTGTGACTGCCAGAGCCAGCATCCGGGAGACCCGGAAAGTGCGGTAGGCTTCTCTGTCCAGACAGTAGCCCTGAAGATACCAGCTTCGGCCCTTGAAAACCAGCCGGAGGGGGAGGACCCGGCGGGCGGTGGTCTGCCCGTAGGAGCTCACATAGGTGAAGATGATGACCCGGTGGGAGAGGATGGCCTCTTTCAGAGTCTGGAATTTGTCCCTGTCCTCGGCGGTATCGCCCCAGTGGGAGAGGTCCACCTCCAGCCAGTCGGGCTCCTTCCGCCGGAAAAGTCCGGAGAGCTTGGACAGGGCCTCCTCACCTCCCAGGCCGGGGGTGCCCGCCAGAGTGCGGAGGGCGGTGAGAAGCTGCTCCTGCTCCGCGTCCGAGAGGGCGGCGCGGCTGAGGACATAGCTCTCCATGAGGGCCACCCCGCCGTTTCGTCCGGGGAGGGAGTAGACCGGGACCCCGGCGGAGGACAGGGCGTCCACGTCCCTGTAGATGGTCCGCACCGACACTTCAAACCGCTTGGCAAGCTCAGTGGCAGGCAGCTTGCCCCTTTCCAGCAGCAGATAGACCATCTCGAAAAGCCGGGCCTGAGACATAGGGAGGACCTCCTTTTAAGAAATAGGCGGATGATGTTTCTGCCTATTCCATAGGTTCAAACATCATCCGCCTTATGTTACATCTCCTGCCGGCCCTCCAAGGCCCGGGTGAGGGTGGCATCGTCGGCAAACTCCAACTGCCCGCCCACCGGGACACCGTATGCAAGGCGTGTTACCTTTACACCAAACGGTTTCAGCAGCCGGGAGAGGTACATGGCGGTGGCCTCCCCTTCGGTGGTGGGATTGGTGGCCATAATGACCTCCCGGATCTCCCCATGGGCTACCCGCTCCAGCAGCTCCTTGATGTGAAGGTCGTCGGGGCCCACATGGTTCATGGGGGAGATGACGCCGTGGAGCACATGATAGCGGCCGTTATACTCCCGGGAGCGCTCTAAGGCGTTTACGTCCTTGGGGTCGGCTACCACGCAGACGGTGGTCTCGTCCCGCTTGGAGCTCTGGCAGATGGGGCACAGCCCTTCTCCCTCGGTGAAGTTCTGACACACCGGACACAGGGAGATGGACTTTTTGGCTGCTAAGATGGCGTCAGAGAAGGCCTGGGCGTCCTCATCGGGGAGCCCCAGCACGAAAAAGGCCAGCCGCTGGGCGGACTTTTTGCCCACCCCGGGCAGCCGGGCAAATTGTTCGATCAGCGCCTCCAAAGCAGGGGGGAAATATTCCATGGGTGTGTACCTCCTTACCCTCTCAATGCCGCGATAGCCGCCGGAATGTCAGGGGCGTTGTAGACGGCCGAGCCGGCCACCAGCACATCAGCCCCGGCCTCCACGCACAGTTTTGCGGTCTCGGGATTGATGCCCCCGTCCACCTCCAGATGGCAGGTGGGGCAGTATTGCTCGATATACCCCCGGATAGCGGTGAGCTTGGGGAGCATGTCGGCCATGAAGGCTTGGCCCCCGAAACCGGGCTCCACCGTCATTACCAAAATGAGGTCCAGC
>JAGBDQ010000148.1 GCA_017937415.1 Oscillospiraceae bacterium | reverse complement strand
TGGAAGCCTTCGGGATCATGAAGAACGACGACTTTTGGAACCAGGGCCACTCCTTCCGCCGCTGGGTCATTGTGGGCCACTGGCCCGTGACCCTCTACCGTACCGACATTCCCTCGGCCGCCCCCATCATCGACCGGGAAAAGCACATCATCTCCATCGACGGGGGCTGCGTTCTCAAATGGGACGGGCAGCTCAACGCCCTTATTCTGCCGGAAAAGCCCGATGGGGAGTTCTCCTGGGTGTCCTATGACGGGTTCCCTGAGCTGACCGCGCTGGATCCCCAGGAAACCAACCCGGATCCCTTCAACATCCGCTACGGCCACAGCCGCCTGGAGGTGCTGGAGCGGGGGGAGCTCCTCTCCCGCTGCCGCCATGTGGAGTCCGGCCGGGTCATGAACATTTTGACCGAATACCTCTGGGAGCGGGACGGAGTCACCTACTGCGAGGACTCCACCGACTACCTGCTCCCGGTCTCCCCCGGCGACAAGCTTTCGGTGGTCCGCCGCCTTCCCGACCGGGCCCTGTGCAAGAAGGACGGGGAGACCGGGTGGTACTTTGGGAGGTTGACATAGAGGAGGTGTTCTCATGGGGAGCAAATTCTGTAATCTGAATCTTCGGGGATATGTGACCGCAGATTGTCTGGAGACTTTACTTTCAGGACTTCAGGCCTTCCCTTGGGAAAATGGCTGGACCACCCTTACCTCCCCTCGCCTGCAATGGGGGCAGACCCAGCGATATGCTGCGGCTTTGTCAAAGGAGACCGGATGCCCGGTGCTGGCTACTGAATATTTTGATGATGACTATGCAGAGTTCACGATATACCGGGAAGGCAAGCGCATGTCCCGCCATGTACCGGCCACTTATGAGGATCTGCGCCGCAGCCGGGGCAACCCGGACAAATTTCTGGCGGCCCTGGAATGGGATCCCACCGAGGCCCCCCGGCTGAAAAAAGCCTTTCAGGTAGAGGACCCGGAGGAGGCCGTCTGTCTGCTGGAAAGCTTGCTGGGCTGTCCCATCTTTGGCGTCAGCGAAGATGCTCCCCCTGTTGGGATCCCCGGCCCGGAGGCCATCCGGGTCTTCGCCGGGGAGGAGAGTCCGGTAAAGGTGTCAGTGACCCCCCGGAAGGGGAACAAGGGCCAGCCTCCTTATGCCTTCACACTGGAAAAAGATCCCCGTCATGCAGGTGCTTTTGATACCGTATTTTGCTACACCGATCATCCCGAAAAAGTAGTCGAGCGTTTGAATACTCTGCTGCGCCACGCGGAACCGGGCCCTTGGAAGCAGCGGATCAAGGTTCTGTCGAAGGGCCACCTGTTGGTGGTCCAGGAATTTCCCATGGTAAACGTAGACGTGGATCTCCCCGACCTGTCCCGGGAGTTCAAATGCCTGGTGGCGGCCTGCCGGGTGGTGGTCAAGGGAGAAAATCAAATCCATGTCACTGTATGGGGTGAGGATCGGGTGATACCCCCGGACATGGAGCGAAAGGCCGAACTTTACTGCGGCCTGGCTTATGGCAAAAAGCTGCTCTGCTTTGGCCGCCGGGGGGCCGACCCCCGCTATAATAAGATCATGCCGGAGGTGTCCTTGGAAAGCCCCTGGCTTACCCTTCCTCCCGGCGCTCTGGTCAACACTTTTGAGCGGCCCGGCTTCTGGGATGCCGTGATGGAGCTGGGCGGTCTTTTGGGGCATCCCCTTTGTTCTGAGGCATCAGAAGGATTTCTTGTGAAGGATATACTGTAATTAAGACGAGAAAGGACAAAGAATATGGAATTCACCGTCACTCAAGTGGACAAAAATATCTGGGCCATCGACCAGCAGGGTGTGCGCTCCTTTCTCCTTGTGGGAGAGGATGGGGCCATTTTGATCGACACCTGCTTCGGCGGGGACCTGGCTTCGGTCTGCCGGGAGCTCTGCGGCGACAAGCCCGTCACCCTGCTCACCACCCACGCCGACCCGGACCACATCGGCGGAGACGGGCAATTCCCCGCCCAGTACCTCCACCTCGCCGACTTCCTCCGGTACGAGGCGGTAAGTAAGCACTCCGCCCACGCAAAGCCCCTGGCTGAAGGGAACACTTTCACCGCCGGAGAGTTTACCCTGGAGGTCGTGTACATTCCCGGCCATACCCCCGGAAGCGTGGCGTTCCTGGACCGAAAACACAAATTTCTCATTGCCGGAGATACCGTACAGAACGGCAGCGTGTTCATGTTTGGGGAGGGCCGGGATCTGCGGGCCTATCTGGAAAGCGTGAAGAAGCTGGAGGATCTGCGGCAGGAAGGAGCCTTTGACACGGTCTATGCCTCCCACGGGGTGAGCCGTATTTCCGCCGACATTCTGCCCGATCTCATCGCCCTGGCCCAGGAACTGCTGGCCGGGAAAGGGACCCCCGTGGGCCCCGCCCCGGACCGCTTCCCTCCGTCGGTCAAGACCTACCGCCACGGCCGGGCCCAGATGTTTTTTGAACAAGTAATGTGATCACAGGGGCTATCATTACACAAGAATATGCAAGGAGGATCTGTCATGAAAATCGCCATTGGAAACGACCACGCGGCCCTGGAGCTGAAGTGGGAGATCGTAAAATACCTGGAGGGCAAGGGCCACACGGTGATCAACGTGGGGACCGACACCCCGGAGAGCATGTCCTACGCCGTCAGCGGCTACAGAGTGGCCCGGCTGGTGGCGGGAGGAGAAGCCGACTGCGGCGTGCTCATCTGCGGCACCGGAGTGGGTATCTCCATGGCCGCCAACAAGGTCCACGGTATCCGGGCCTGCGTGTGCAGCGAGCCGGTGACCGCCCACCTCTCCAAGCTCCACAACAACGCCAATGTGATCGCCTTTGGGGCCCGCATCGTGGGTGCCGAGACCGCCAAGGCCATTGTGGACGCCTTTCTGGACACCCGGTATGAGGGCGGCCGCCACCAGGCCCGGGTGGATATGCTCGCCGAGATCGAGACCACCCAGGATCTTCAGGCTGCCCATTGACACCATCCCTTGTGCCGGGGAAAAAATGAGCCCCCAAATGTGCACACGGGCAAAAAAGAACAAAAAATGTGGTGAAACCCTTGAAAATCTCTTGACTTTCAGGGGTTTTGCTGTTACAATATCTGAGCCGCATTGAATGGGGTTATAAGTAAGCACGTATCAGTGCTTCTCCTTGGAGAGCGAGCCCGTAATAAAGGAGTGAAAGAAATGCACGCAATCATCGAGACCGGCGGAAAGCAGTACAAGGTGGCTGAGGGCGATACCCTCTTCATTGAGAAGCTTCCCAACGAAGCCGGCGACAAGATCACCTTCGACAAGGTGCTGGCCGTTCTGAACGGCGACAAGGCTACCTTCGGCGCTCCCGTTGTGGAGGGGGCCAAGGTGGAGGCCGAGGTGGTCAAGAACGGTAAGGGCAAGAAGGTCATCGTCTACAAGATGAAGCCCAAGAAGAATTACCGCCGTAAGCAGGGCCATCGTCAGCCCTACACCAAAGTGACCATCGGCAAGATCCACGCCTGATGATCACCGCCTCTTTTCATACGGAGGGAAAGAAGCTCACCGGATTTCAGGTAGAGGGACACAGCGGTTTGGCTTCGGCGGGGGAGGACATCCTCTGCGCCGCCGTCACCAGCGCCGTCCGGCTCACCGAGTGCGCCATCAACGACGTGCTGGGGTTGGAGGCCGGGGTGAAGATGAAGCCGGAAAAGGCTCTTATCTCCCTAAAACTGCCCGGCGGCCTGAGCCAGACGAACGACAGCTTCTGTCAGAACTTGCTCACCGGTTTGATGCTCTATCTCTCCCAGCTCCAAGAGGAATATCCCGAAAACATTATCGTTATGGAGGTGTAACCAATGCTGAATATTGGTCTTCAGTTCTTCGCCCACAAGAAGGGCGGCGGCTCCACCAAGAACGGCCGTGACTCCAACGCCCAGCGTCTGGGCGTGAAGCGGGGCGACGGGCAGTTCGTGCTGGCCGGCAACATTCTGGTTCGTCAGCGGGGCACCCACTTCCACGCCGGCGAGGGCGTGGGCAAGGGCAGCGACGACACTCTGTTCGCTCTGCGCGACGGCAAGGTGAAGTTCTCCCGCCTGGGCAAGGACCGCAGGCAGGTTTCCATCGAGGAGATCGCTGAGTAAGAAAGCCCATAGACGCCCCGGACATACTGTGTCCGGGGCGTTCTTTTTGAAAGAAGAGCAAAGAGGAGGTCAATGAGGGGGCTTGGACTGGAGCGAGGGGCAAATTGGTAAGGCGGTGAAGCCGCCGCGATTTGCCCCGAGTGGTCAGGAAAGCGACCGAATGACTTGACCTACTCGTAGCTTGACAGCCCGGAAGGAGGAGATCCCATGTTCCCCTTTGATCCCCGTTTTGACACCCTGACCGATGGGGAAGTGACCCTGTGGGTTATGGAAAAGAAGGAAGCGGGCAGGGTGGAGCTTCCCTTCTACTATTACGACATCTGTGTCCGCGGCGTCCCGGTTGGAAAAATCAGCATCCGCATCGGGGACAATTTCCACACATACTATAACGGACATATTGGCTATGAGGTGGACGAGCCCTACCGGGGCCATGGCTATGCCGGGCGAGCCGCCCGCATGGTGCTGGAGGTGGCCCGGCATCACGGGATGAAGTTCCTCTATATCACTTGCGATGAGGACAACCTGGCCTCGGCCCGGACCATTGAGGGCCTGGGGGCCAGACTGCTGGAGATCTGTGAGGTGCCCAGGGAGTATTTCGCCTGGTACGAGGGAATCCCCAGGCACCGGATCTATCGACTGGAGCTGTAACAAGACAAGGAGGTGGCCTTATGGCGGCCAACGGATTCATTGATAAGGCCCGGATCACGGTCCGGGCGGGGGACGGCGGCGGCGGCGCCGTGGCCTTCCACCGGGAGAAATATGTGGCGGCCGGCGGCCCCGACGGGGGCGACGGCGGCAAGGGCGGCAACATTGTTCTCACCGTGGACGGCCATATGTCCACCCTGATGGACTTCCGCTACAAGCGCAAATATGTGGCTCCCAACGGAGAGCCCGGCCAGGGCAGCCGCAAGTCGGGCAAGGACGGCGCCGACCTCACCATCCGGGTGCCCCGGGGCACCTTGGTGCGGGACACCGCCACCGGGGAGATCATCTGCGACATGGCGGGGCAGGACACCTTTGTTCTCTGCAAGGGCGGCCGGGGCGGCTGGGGCAACCAGCACTTCGCCACCCCCACCCGGCAGGTGCCCCACTTTGCCAAGGCGGGGCTTCCCGGTCAGGAGCGGGACGTGACTTTGGAGCTGAAGCTGCTGGCTGATGTGGGGTTGGTGGGCTTCCCCAATGTGGGCAAGTCCACCCTTCTCAGCGTGGTCACCCGGGCCAACCCCAAGATCGCCAACTACCACTTTACCACCCTTTCCCCCAACTTGGGGGTGGTGGCCCTGGACGAGAATACCTCCTTCGTGTTGGCCGACATTCCCGGCATCATCGAGGGGGCGGCCGAGGGGGCCGGTCTGGGCCACGACTTCCTGCGGCACATTGACCGGTGCCGGCTGCTCATCCACATTGTGGACGTGTCCGGCTCCGAGGGGAGGGACCCGGTGGAGGACTTTGAGGCCATCAACGCCGAGCTGCGGGAGTACAGCCCTGATCTGGCCCAGCGGCCCATGATCGTGGCCGGAAATAAGGTGGACATTGCCCCCGACCGCACTGCCCTGGAGGCCCTGAAAGCCCATGTGGAGGAAAAAGGGATGATTTTCTTTGAGATGTCGGCCGCTGCCCATCAGGGCACCACCGAGCTTATGTGGGAGGCCGCCCGGCGGCTCCGGGAGCTGCCTCCCATCACGGTCTACGAGCCCACCTACGTGGAGCGGCCCCCGGAGATCGACACCTCGGAGGCGCTGACCATCGAGCGGGAGGACGATACTTGGATCATTGACGGACCCTGGCTGCGGCAGCTCATGGCCAACGTGAACTTCTCGGATTACGAGTCCCGGAGCTGGTTTGAGCGGAAGCTGCGGGAGTCGGGGCTCTATGACCGGCTGGAGGACATGGGCATCCAGGACGGGGACGTGGTGTGCCTCTATAATCTGGAATTTGAGTATCAGCGGTAAAAAGCCCGCTGAGGACCCTGTTCGTCA
>JAGBDQ010000147.1 GCA_017937415.1 Oscillospiraceae bacterium | reverse complement strand
GTGGCCAGCAAGAACCTGCACCTGGCCTACGGGGTGCGGAGCATCATGGCCGACACCCTGTTCCGCCAGCGTCTCCAGATGGACACCGACGACTATTCCACCCTGGAGGCCCTGAGGAGCACCAAGCTCCCCGTGCTGCTGATCCACGGCACCGACGACCACTTTGTGCCGGTGGAGATGACCTATGAGAACTACCTGGCCTGCGCCGGCCCCCGGCGGCTGTTCATTGTCCCCGGCGCCGACCACGGCATGAGCTATTTCACCGATCCCCAGGGCTACGAGAAGGTGGTCAAAGAATTTTGGAAGGATTTTGACTGACAGGGGGAGCCTCCAGCACCCGGGCCTTCTCCAGGATCAGGATCAGGGCGGGGAGCAGGATCAGCTGGAGAATGATGCCCGGCAGGGCGGTGACAAAGGCGGCGGTGAGGAAGACCTCCATGGAGTAGGCCCCCGCCCGGAAGATGAGGGCATTGGTGAGGCCATAGACCACCCGGCCCAGGAGCATGGCGGAGATGAGTTGGATGTAAATGTCGGCGGTCCGCTTACCTGTGTGAAGGAACCGGGCGGTCAGGCCGGAGATGAGCCCGTAGGCCGCCAGCTCACAGATCATGGCAGGAAGGACGGCGGCGGGGGGCATGCCACTGATGAGGTGGGACAGGGCAGGGGTCAGCACCCCGCAGCCCAAGCCGTAGGTCCAGCCGCAGCAGAGGCCGCACAGCAGGACGGGGATGTGCATGGGCAGCAGCACATTGCCCGCGTTTGGGATAGCGTGGAGGGCCTGGGGCAGGACCACCCCCAGGGCAACGCACAGGGCGGTCATCACAAGGCGGCGGATGGAAGCGTGGTTCATGGAAAAAGACTCCTTTCAAGCATAAAATGCCACGAAAACAGGCCTCTTCGTGAGGCGGTGTCTTCGTGACATTTTTTTGACATATTATGGGATCCGAATGGACAGGCGGCCGCCTTCGTGGCGGCAAATTACGTTCCTGATTTTATAACATCCGGGGAAAATTGTCAAGCCGGGGCGTTTTCCTCTTTTTCCCTGGAATGTCAGGACAGGGTAACGGGGGGCTTGGGCGTATCCTGGACCCGGGCGGAGGTCTTACCCTCGGGGTGGATCTCGCCGGCGGCGGTCAGAGCCCGCTTGGTGAGGGCGGGACCTATCAGCTCATAGACCAGGACGGAAAAGAGGACCACGTTGCGGATCATGGCGCCGTCCGCCAGATTCTGGGCGGTGAGGGCCATGCCAAGGGCCACGCCTGCCTGGGGCAGAAGGGTGATGCCCAGGTAGGAGGTGGTCTTTCGGTCGCAGCCGGTGGCCCTACAGCTCAGGTAGGCGCCCGCGCACTTGCCCAGGGAACGGGCGAGGATATAGACAATCCCCACCAGCAGTACAAGAGGCTTGGAGAGGACCCCCAGATCCAGCCCGGCGCCCGAGAGGACAAAAAAGAGGACGTTCAGCGGCGCGGTCCAGTGGTCGATACGCTCCATGATCTCCTGGGAGGTGTGGCAGACATTGCAGAACACGGTCCCGGCCATCATGCAAACCAAGAGAAGGCTGAAGGAGATGTGGACGCCGCCCAAGTCAAATTCGATCATGGACAGTCCGGCGGTGAGAAGGACAAAGCCGATGGAGAGGCTCCGGCGTTTGCTTCTGGAGTGGAAGAACTGCTCCAGACAGTGGAGGAGGAACCCGGCGAGGCCGCCCATCAGAAGGGAGAGAAGGATCTCAATGACCGGCTCGATCAAGACCTTGACCACGCTGACCGTGCCGCTTTCCATGGCAGTGACCACACCGTAAGAAGCGGAGAAGAGCACCAGGCCCACGGCGTCGTCGATGGCCACCACCATCAGCAGAAGGTGGGTGAGGGGGCCGTCGGCCTTGTACTGCTTGACCACCATCAAGGTGGCGGCCGGCGCGGTGGCGGCGGCAATGGCCCCCAGAATGATGGCCGAGGGGAGGGAGATAACGTCGGGCCGGAGCAGATGGAGGACGATGAGGGTGAGGTCCACAAGGGCGGTGGTGATGACCGCCTGGGCGATGCCCACCACAATGACCCGGGATCCCATGCTGCGCAGCTGGGAGAGCCGGAATTCGTCGCCGATGGCAAAGGCGATGAAGCCCAGGGCTACCTGGGAGATGATGTTGAAGGAGGACACCTGCTCGGCGGAGAGGAAGCCCAGGCCGGGTATGCCCAGCTTGCCCAGGCAGAAGGGCCCCAGCAGAAGACCGGCGATCAGATAGGCGGTCACGGCGGGGAGGCCCAGCTTTTTGGCGGGGCGGGACATGAGCAGGCCGCCCACAAGGGAGAGAGACAGACAGATCAGAATGGATTCCACGAAAGAACACCTCGAAAAGAAATTTGCGAACTTAAGGAGAATAGCACTTTTTTCCTTGAAACGCAAAGGTTTTCAGCAGAAAAGATCAACAAAAATGAGCCGGTTTCCCGGCTCATTTTTTGTAGCTATTTCGTTTTGCCCTGTTCTGCGTAGTATTCCGCGGCCTGGGCTTCCCAGTAGGCCTTGTCTTCATCGGTAATGGGCCGCAGGACCCGGCAGGGGTTGCCCACGGCAATGACTCCGGAGGGAATGTCACGGGTGACTACGCTGCCCGAGCCGATGACCACGTTGTCTCCGATGGTGACACCGGGATTGATGACCGTGCTGCCTCCGATCCATACGGAAGAGCCGATGGTCACCGGCTTGCCGTACTCCAGACCGCTGTTCCGCACGCCGGCGTCGATGGGGTGGGTAGCGGTGTAGATGCATACCCGGGGAGCCAGAAATACGTTGTCCCCAATGGTGATGTCGCACACGTCCAGCATGACGCAGCCATAATTGGCGTAAAAATTCCTGCCGATGTGGATATGGCTTCCGTAATCGCAGTAAAAGTCGGGCTGGATCCAGAAGTCCTCTCCCACGGAGCCCAACAGCTCCTGGAAGAGGGCTTTTACCTCCTCCGGCTCGGTGGAGTGGTTGATCTGCTGGACCAGCTTCCACTTCCGCATATCCTCGGCCCGCAGGGCTTTGTCTACTTGGTAGAGCTTGCCGGCAAGCATCCGTTCTTTTTCGGTCATCATAAGGTATCCTCCGTCAGGGCGGTGGTGTCCACCGTCAGGTCGCAGTGATGTTCAATGTCAAAGGCTTTGAAATAGTGCTCCTCCATGGGGATCCAACGGGTCTGAAAATCGCTCAGCTTTTCGGGGGCGCGGCGGGAGAGCCGGGAAAGCTGGACCGCGGGGGAGCAGGTGAGAAAGAGCTTCAGGCTGCTGTACGGGGCAAGGACCGGGTGGTGGGAATAGCTGCCCTCCACGATGCTGAGCCTTGCGGGGGGAAAGGACTGCCTTGGGGCAAAGCCCATGGCGGAGCAGTCAAAAGGGGAGAAGGAGACTGCTTCCCCCCTGGAGAGGGGGAGAAAAAGCTCGGCCAGGGCCCGCTCATAGTCCACATTCCCGCCGGGAGCGGCAAGACGCTCTGGCGTGCGCTTTTCGGGAGGGAGGAAAAAGTCGTCCATGTGGAATATATTGCAATTCGGAAAGACCTGGGCACAGAGAGCGGCGAAGGTGGTCTTGCCCGAGGCGCACCGTCCGTCCACCGCCGCCAAAAGAGGGCCTTCGGATGCCCGGAGGGCGTCGTCAATGGCCTTGAGGGCGGGGGCAAAGGGGGAGCTCATTGGCCCACTTCCTTCGCCGCCAGCTCCACCGCGTCCCGGAGAAGCTCCTCCATCCTGAGGGCGGTGGTCCCGGCCACCAGCACCCCGCAGCTGGACATGGGGAGGAGGATCCGCCGCCCGGGGGCGGCAGCCACGGCGGCGGCCATGGCGGGACTGATCTCTCCCATGAGGGAGTTGGCCGAGAGAAGCCCGATGGGCCCCATGAGAACATCGGCCTGGGAGGCAAGGTGGCAGAAGGCGTTTTCTCCGGTGGCCGCCTTATCGGCTCCGGCCTTGAGCATGGTGGTGGTGGCCATGGAATTGGTGCCCACGGCCCAGACGGGAACGTCCTTCAGCCGGGATTTGAGCCCTTTGACCAGCTGAGCCCCCAGGCCGCCGCCCTGGCCGTCCATCACAAGAATATGCATAGAGAGATCCTCCCTGAACATGGTGAAATACGCTTCTGGGGGACATTGTAGCACATTTTACCTCTCTTGACCACGCTCCACAGGAAATTTATCAAAAAACATGAAAAGGGATACCATTTTTTTCGATGGTGTGATAAAATAAAAAGAACCCTTGATTTTTGCCGAAAGGAGGCGGGAAAATGAGAAACAGGAATATGGCTCTGGCCTTGGTAACTCTGGGCCTGTCCCTTTTGTTGAGCGGCTGCGTCTTTCGCAGTGTGGACGAGCTTTACGCCGTCCCGGCCCCGCCTCAGGACTATGAGGCCCTGCAGGCCTGCCTCAGCGAGGTGATCGCCCAGGGCGGCGAGTATGCGGCCCCTCTTTCGGGAGACCTGATCCAGTCGGTCCAGCTGCAGGACCTGGACGGGGACGGACGGCAGGAGGCCATCGCCTTTTTCCGGATCTCGGGGGACGAAAAGCCCATGAAGATCTACATTTTCCGCCAGTCGGGCAGCGGTTATCAGACCATGTCGGTCATTGAGGGAGCGGCCACCGCCATCAACAGCATTGAGTACGTTCAGATGGACGAGGACCCCTTCCGGGAATTGGTGGTCTCCTGGCAGATGAACACCTCCCGCGCCCTCTCGGTCTATTCGGTAGGCAATGAGGTGGTGGAGCTGCTGCGGACCGATTACGATGCCTATAAGCTCTGGGACCTGGATCAGGACAACCGGCAGGAGCTGATCATCTTCCGCACCCCCTCGGAGTCCCTTATTCCCCGGCTGGAGCTTTACGATTATGAGGGTACCCTCACCATGGCGGGGGCGGCCGCCCTCTCCAACGGCGGTGTGATCGGCGGCGATGGGCTGGCGAAAAGCGACTATCTGAAATCCGTTCAGACCGGGTATCTCTCCGACCGGACCCCTGCCATCTTTGCCACCCTCTCCTATGCGGAGTCCGGGGAGATCACCGATATTTTTGTGGTCCAGAACGGCCGGCCCAAGAACGTGACCCTGGACGCGACTACCTACGAGAGCGGAGAGACCGTCCGCTATTATACCCAGGCTCCTATTATGGACGTCAATGGGGACGGGATCATGGAGGTGCCCCAGCCGGTCCCCATGACCGAATATCGGCGTACCGGCAACATGGTGAACTTCTGGCTGGTCCGCTGGAGGCAGTTTGACTCCGCCGGGCAGGCCCAGGTGGTCATGAGCACCTATTACAACGGCCGGGACGGCTGGTATTTTGAGATTCCCGAGGAGTGGGAGAAGAATCTGATCCTGAGCCGCAGCGACCTGTCGGGCGGCGGGGAGCAGGCGGTGACCTTCTCCTATTGGTCGGGGGTGGAGGGGGAGGATCCCCTGCCCTTCCTGACTATCTACAAGCTCACCGGCACCAACCGGGTATCCCGGTCCAAACGGGCGGGACGGTTCAACATCACTCCGGCCCGGGCCGATGACAGCGTGATCTACGCGGCTGAGTTCCGGAACGGTTGGGACAGCGGCCTCAGCGAGGAGGACGTGAAGACACGGTTCGCCGTGGTGAGGACAGACTGGTACAGTTGAGGAGGAATGCAAAATGAGCAGAAAGATCCTGGTCCTGGAGGACGAGGCCAATATTCGTTCCTTCATCGTGATCAACTTGAAGCGGGCCGGCTACGAGACCATCGAGGCGGGCACCGGGCAGGACGCCCTGGATCAGATCCGGCATAATCCGGACATTGACGTGGCCCTGCTGGATGTGATGCTTCCCGACACCGACGGCTTTGAGGTCTGCCGGAAGATCCGGGGGGGCAACAAGCGCATCGGCATCATTATGCTCACCGCCCGGACCCAGGAGATGGACAAGGTCACCGGGCTGATGATGGGGGCCGATGACTACGTGACCAAGCCCTTCTCGCCTGCCGAGCTCACGGCTCGCATTGACGCCCTGTGCCGCCGGACCACCGGGGAGGCTATCATCAGTACCGATGAGATCGCCTATCCGCCCTTCCTGCTGAACACGGTGAACCGTACCCTGGAGAAAAACGGGCAGCGGATCAAGCTGACCCAGGTGGAGTATTCCATCATCAAGCTGTTTATGGAAAATGTGGGCAAGGCCCTCTCCCGGGAGGGGATCCTGGAGGCGGTCTGGGGCAAGGACTACATCGGTGAGGCCAAGATCGTGGATGTGAATGTCCGCCGCCTGCGGATCAAGATCGAGGACGACGCCCAGAACCCCCGGTTTATCAACACAGTCTGGGGCTACGGCTATAAGTGGGGGTCCTGAGAGGGCGCCTCATGTCAAGATAATCTGGGAAAAGGAGGATGCCTGTGGCTATTATCAAACTGCAAAAGAAAACCCGCCAGGGCATCCGCCGTCGCTGGATGACCAGTTCTCTGGGCGCGGTGTTCCTCATTTTGGTGTTCGCCATCACCGCCTTTTCGGTGGCACTGGGCAGCTACTATTATTCTACCATGTCCAGCGGCTTGCAGGTGAAGGCGGAATCGGTGGTGGAGTTTTTCAGCGGTTATCCCACACAGCAGGAGTATTACCAGCGGGTGGCCGCCTATATCAACAGCAACCCGGAGGGAAAGGACTCGGTGGAGATGCAGGTCCTGGGCGCCAACGGCACCATTCGCTTCTCCACCTTCGGCCTGGCCGCCTTCAGCTCCCCCGGCACCCCGGACATTGCCGGGGCCCTCGACCCGGAGTCACCCAAGACCACCCCCTGGATGGGGCGGGACCCCTCCACCGGAGAGCACATCATCGCGGTATCCGCGCCCGTGCTGGTGAACGGCCGGGCGGTGTCCGCCGTGCGCTATGTCACCTCCCTGCGGCTGGTGGACCGGCAGATGATCTTTATCATGGCCCTTACCTCGGCCGTGGGCTTTGTGATCATGGCCATCGTGTATTTTTCCAATCTGTACTTTGTCCGCTCCATTGTGGATCCGGTGGCCGGCATCACCGAGATCGCCCGGCGGATTGCCGGGGGAAGCTATGGGGTACAGATCGAGAAGCGCAACGACGACGAAATCGGCGATCTGACCGACGCCATCAACGATATGTCCGCCCAGATCGACCAGGCGGAGAAGATGAAGAACGAATTTATCTCCTCGGTGTCCCATGAGCTTCGCACCCCCCTTACCGCCATCAACGGCTGGGCCGAGACCATCCTGAACGGGGAGGTCCGGGACGCGGACGACGTAAAAAAGGGCATGAATATCATTGTGTCCGAGGCCCGGCGGCTCACCAACATGGTGGAGGAGCTGCTGGAGTTCTCCCGGATCCAGGACGGCCGGTTTACCCTGTCCATGGAGCAGGTGGACCTGAAGGCGGAATTTGAGGACGCGGTCTATACCTACAAGGAGTTCTTCCGGAAGGACGGCATCGAGCTCAACTATACCGACGAGAACGAGGGGGAGGACTTTCCCACGGTGGAGGCCGACCCGGAGCGTCTGCGGCAGGTGTTCTGCAATCTGATGGACAACGCAGCCAAGCACGGGGGAAGCGGGAAGCGGATCGACGCCTCTATCCGCAGGGAGGAGGACGCCGCCGTGCTCACCATTCGTGACTACGGTCCCGGGATCCCGGTGGATGAGCTGCCCCATATTAAAACCAAATTCTACAAGGGCTCCTCCAAGGCCCGGGGCTCGGGCATCGGTCTGGCGGTTTGCGATGAGATCGTGACCCGCCACGGGGGGGAGCTGGTCATCGGCAACGCTGTGGGGGGCGGCTGTGTGGTCACCATTCGCCTGCCCATGAGCGGGAGCATAGAGAATGGAACATAAGTTCTAAAATTTGCCCACACCCCTTGCAAAAGGGGTGTGGGTCTGCTACAATAATAGGGAAAGCCGTGGCGCTTGGGGCGCCGGGAAAGGACAAGGTATGAGTGTAAGAAAGATCAGGCGTATGCTGTGGCTTGGAGCTGCTGGAGGCTTCAAGACCATGATCGGCGGCCAGGCATTGATCGAAGGGATCATGATGCTGGGGCCGGATAAGAAATCTGTGGTGGTGCGCAAGCCGGACGGGGACATGGAGGTCAAAACCGAGCCCCGGAAGGTGCTGAAGGACCGTTACCCCATTGTTGGCCTGCCCCTGATCCGCGGGGTGGTGAGCTTTGGCTCCTCCATGTATAACGGCGTCAAGGCCCTGATGTACTCCGCCGAGGTGGCGGGGGAGGGGGAGGAGGAACCCCAGGAGGAGCCCTCCCGGTTTGAAAAGTGGCTGGACGAGAAGCTGGGGAGCGAAAAGCTCACCGGGCTCATCATCACCCTCGCCATGCTGATGGGGATCGGGATGTCCATTCTGCTGTTTTTCTTCCTGCCCACCATGCTGGGTACCGCCGTCACTCTGGTGACCGACTCCATGCTTCTGCGTAATTTAGCGGAAAGCATCTTGAAGATCATTATTTTTATCGGTTATCTGGGCGTTTGCTCCCGCATGGGAGAGATGAAACGGATCTTTTCCTACCACGGAGCTGAGCATAAGACCATTTTCTGCTACGAGAACGGCCTTCCCCTGACGGTGGAGAACGTGCGGAAGCAGCCCCGGCACCACCCCCGGTGCGGCACCAGCTTTCTCTTTGTGGTCATCATCATCTCCATTCTGGTGGCCACCGTGGTTTTCGGAATTTGGCCGGTCCACAATGCCTTTTTGCGGTTTTTGATCCACCTGCTCATGCTTCCCCTCATCGTGGCGGTGAGCTATGAGTTCAACCGCTGGGTGGGCCGCCACGACAACGCCCTCACCCGGGCGCTGACGGCTCCCGGCCTATGGCTCCAGAACTTTACCACTTTCGAGCCGGATGACTCCATGATCGAAGTGGGCATCAAGGCCTTTACCGAGGTGCTGCCTGAGGCCGAGGGTGCGGATGAATGGTAAAGAGAGGATGCGTGTATGGGGCTTTTGGATAAAATAACCGGAAGGCAGAAAAAGCAACAGGCCGCTCCTACTTTGATGGAAGATATTCCCAAGGCTGCGGACTGGTTTGTTCAGGCGATGGGTGCGTCTGGCTATGTGCTGGACGGTACAATAGGCAGTTTTCGGGAGCTGGACCGCTTCATAGATGAACAGAAGCGGCCTGGAGGGATACTGGACGGAAAGGTCGGCAGCAAACTCTTTGCCATGGGAGCCTATGTGGGGCAGACGCTGGTTGCCCAGTTGGGTGGTCGATGGGAGACTGACGACCAGGATCCGGAAGGTGAAATCAATATTGCGGTGTGTATGGATAGAGGAAAGGTCTGGCCTGTTCAGCGGGTCATGAAGCGGTTTTCCGGGGGTCCAGAGGACAGCTTATATGGCTATGGAATGGAATTGAAGGATATGGAGAATTGAGCGGGAAGGTGATTGAATGGCTACCACCTACAACAATCTGTACCTGGACGCCCGGCGGAAGCTGAAGGGGGCGGGGATCCCCAACCCCCAGTTAGAGGCCCGGGAGATCGTGTGCTATGTGGCGGGAAAGACCCGGGAGGAGTTCTTCCGGGATCTGCCCCTCTACGCCTCCGACGAGATGGAGTCCAGGGTGCTGGAGCTCACCGAGCGCCGCCTGGAGGGGGAACCGGTGGCCTACATCATCGGAGAGTGGGAGTTCTACGGCCTGTCTTTGGACGTGAGCCGGGAGGTGCTCATCCCCCGGATGGACACCGAGGTGCTGGCCGAGGAGGCCATTCTGGCTGCCCGGGCCGCCGGGGAGGGCTGCCGGGTGCTGGACCTGTGCGCCGGAAGCGGCTGCGTGGGCCTGGCGGTGGCCGCCAACGTGCCCGAATGCAAGGTGGTGTTGGCCGACCTCTCCGAGGGGGCACTCCGTATCTGCCGGCAGAACGTGCGCCGGTGCGGGATGAATAGTCAGGTCACCTGCCTTTCCGCCGACGCCAAGCTGCCCCCCCTGCCCGCTCTGTGGGACTTTGACGTGATCGCCTGCAACCCACCCTACATCCCAACGGCGGACATCCTGACCCTGGACCCCTCGGTGAAGGACTATGAGCCCAGGGAGGCCCTGGACGGTGGGGACGACGGGCTGGACTTTTACCGCTCCATCGCCTCCAAGTGGAAGGGGGCCATCCGCTTAGGGGGACGGCTCCTCTTCGAGGTGGGCATGGGCCAGTCCGCCGACGTGGAGGCCATCCTCAGCGAAAACGGCTTTGAGGATATCCGCTCC
>JAGBDQ010000146.1 GCA_017937415.1 Oscillospiraceae bacterium | reverse complement strand
GTAGGCAAAGTCGATGGGGGTGGCCCCGGCGGGGAGGCTCTTCACGTCCCCCTGGGGGGTGAAAACAAAGACCTCGTCGGCAAAGAGATCGATCTTCAGGGTGCTGATAAATTCGTCCGGGTCGGTGTCCTGCTGGTTTTCCAGCAGCTTCCGCACCCACTCGAAGGCCTCCTCGGTACCCAGGTTGGTATTGGCCATGCCCTGCTTGTACTTCCAGTGGGCGGCAATGCCGTACTCGGCGGTGTTGTGCATCTCCCGGGTGCGGATCTGCACCTCGAAGGGCACCCCCTCCTGGCCGATGACGGTGGTGTGAAGGGACTGGTAGCCGTTGGGCTTGGGGGTGGAGATATAGTCCTTGAACCGGCCCAGCACCGGGTTGTAAAGGTCGTGGATGGCCCCCAGCACATAGTAGCAGGTGGGAACGTCGGAGACGATGACCCGGAAGGCGTAGAGGTCGAAGATCTCGTCCAGGGTCTTGTTCTGGGTGTACATTTTCCGGTAGATGGAGTAGACGTGCTTCACCCGGCCGTAGACCTCCGCCTGGATCCCCTCCTCATTGAGGCGGTCCTGCAGTTTTTTCTGGACCGAGGCCATGAACTCCTCATGGGTGGAGGACCGGGCGGAGAGCTCGTCGGCGATCTCCTGGTAGCCCACGGGGTCCAGATATTGGAGGGAGGTGTCCTCCAGCTCCCACTTGATCCGCTGCATACCGAGACGGTGGGCGATGGGGGCGTAGATCTCCATGGTCTCCCGGGATTTCTCCCGCTGCTTCTGGGGGGACTGGTACTCCATGGTGCGCATATTGTGGAGCCGGTCGCAGATCTTGATGAGGATCACCCGGATGTCCCGGCTCATGGCCATGAACATCTTCCGGAGGTTCTCCATCTGCTCCTCCTCTTTGGAGGTGTACTGGACTCTCGTCAGCTTGGTGACCCCGTCCACCAGCTCGGCCACCGTGGGGCCGAAGCGCTGGGCAAGCTCCTCCCGGGTGACCCCGGTGTCCTCGATGACGTCGTGGAGGAGGGCGGAGATAATGGAGTCCTGGTCCAGCTCCATCTCGGCCACGATCTGGGCCACCGCCAGGGGGTGGATGATATAGGGCTCGCCGCTCTTCCGCTTCTGGCCGGCATGGGCCTTGTCCGCAAAGGTGAAAGCGTCCAGCAGCCGCTGGGTGTCCAGATTGGGGGTGTACACCCCCACCTTGTCCTCCAGGGCATGGTATCGTTACAAAATTGGGTCCATGGTATCACCTCGAAATGAGATAAGAGACAGGAGATAAAAGAGAAGAGCCACGAAGCCGGAGGCAGAGGCCGTCCGCCTCATACCTCTTATCTTTTACCCCATATCATTCTCCCAGGCTCTCCCGCAGCCGCCGGAGCAGCTCGGAGGCCTCCAGATCCACCTTATGCTCCACCCGGTGGATGACGATCTGGATGCGGTCGGTGCGGCGGTTCAGGTCGATGAGCCCCCGCTCCTCCAGCACCTCCAGGCACAGCAGGGTCCGGGCGGGCACCTCCCGCTGGCCGCCCCGGCGGGACACCCCCCGGGCGATGCGCAGCAGGGTATCCTCCACCACGGTGCCGGAGGCGGACTGGCGCTCCAGCCACCGCCACAGGCCCACGAACTCCGCCCGGCTGGGCAGGAGGAACCGGGCCTCCTCCACCGTCAGGTCCTCGCCCCGGCGGAACTTCTCATAGATGGACCGCTCCATCTGGGCCCGGGAGGGGGCCAGGGCCAGATCGATGATCTGAAGCTGAACGGTCCGCAGTCCGCGAAATTCATTGATCTGGGGGTAGAAGGCCACATCCACCCGGCAGCCGGCGGTCAGCCCCAGCTCCCCGCCGTCGGCGGAGAAGTAGATGGCGTCCAGGGCCGCGCCCCGGGACTCCAGCCGCAGCTTCAGGTGCCGTCCCCGGCCCACCTGGGCCATGTTCTGGACCTGGGCCCCCCGGAGCACCAGAACGGGGCGGGGGTTGCCGGTGCCGCAGGGCTCCAGCAAATCCAAGGACTCCACCGCCTCCACCGTCAGCTCCCCGGGGGAGACC
>JAGBDQ010000145.1 GCA_017937415.1 Oscillospiraceae bacterium | reverse complement strand
TGATGCTGCTGCGATAGAGGTGCTCCACACCGTACACCCGGAACATGCCCACCAGGCCGCACATGGCCCCCGAGATGAGCATGCAGAGAATGACGATCTTATCGGTCTTCAGGCCAGAAAACAGGGCGAACCGGGGATTCTGTCCGGTCATTTTCATCTCAAAGCCGGTGGAGGTCTTCTGCATCACATACCAGGTGAGGAAAGCCATGAAAGCGGCCGCTAAAATGGCGGTGGACAGGTTGGAGCCGGGGATCAGGGTGGTGAACCAGTACCGGGGATCCAGCCGCTCGGTGGCGGCCACCATGTTCTTGTTGGCGTTTTTCCAGGGGCCCTTGGCCAGGAACTGGCAGAGGCTGGCGGCGATAGTGTTGAGCATGATGGTTGTAATGACCTCGTTCACCTTCACCTTCACCTTGAGAACGCCGGGGATCAGGGCGTACAGCCCGCCCACGGCCATGGCGGCCAGGGCGGCGCACAGGATCACCAGCAGCTTGGGCATCCCGCTCATCCACACCCCCACCTGGCAGGCCACGATGGCGCCCAGCAAAAGCTGGCCCTCACCGCCCACGTTGAAGATGCCCACCCGGGAGCCCAGCACGCAGGCCAGGCCGCAGAGGCACAGCACCATGGCGTACTCCAGAAAGTCGCCGATGTGCCGGGCATTGGAGAAGGCGCCGTCGATCATGGCCGCGTAAGCCGTCAGGGGGTTGAACCCGGCAATGGCCAGGATCACCGCCCCGATGAGGAAGGCCAGGGCCACACTGATGAGAAGGCTCACCAGATAGCTCCAGTTCCGCTTTTTCAGCTTCTCTTTCATTGCAGCGCCTCCTTCCCTTTCCGTGAGCCCGTCATGCAGTAGCCGATCTCCTCCTTGGAGAAGTTGTCCGAGGCAAACTCCCCGGTGACCTCCCCCTCGTAGATGGTAATGATCCGGTCGGAGAGCCGGAACACCTCGTCCAGGTCGGCCGAACACAAAAGGATGGCGCAGCCCTCGTTCCGCTTTTCAATGATCCGGGCATGAATGAACTCGATGGCCCCCACGTCCACACCCCGGGTAGGCTGGGCGATGATGAGCACCGGGGTATCGAAGGAGAACTCCCGGGCAATGACCACCTTCTGCATATTACCCCCCGACATGGACCCCACCTTGGTGTCCACCCCGGCGCCCCGGATGTCGAACTTCCCGTAGATCTCCCGGGCATACCGCTCGATGGTGGAGGTGCGCTGGTGGAAGCCGAACTTGTTGAATTCCGGCTTTCTGTGCTTGCCCATCAGCAGGTTTTCGGTGACGCTGGCCTCCCGGCTCACGCCGGTGGCCAGACGGTCCTCGGGCACATGGGCCAAGCCCACCGCCCGGATCTGGCCGGGGCTCATACCGGTGACGTCGGTGCCCCGGACGGTGATCTTTCCCGCCGCCACGCTCCGCATCCCGGTGATGGCCTCCAAAAGCTCGCTCTGGCCGTTGCCCTCGATGGCGGCGATGCCCAGCACCTCCCCCGCCCGGACGGACAGGGACAGGCCGCCCACAGCAACGAGGCCCCGGTTGTCCTCCACCACCAGGTCCTCCACCCGGATCAGCTCCTCCCCGGGGGTTCCTGTCTTTTCCAGGTTGTCGTAGAGCACCGGGCGGCCCACCATCATGGAGGAGAGGATCTTCTCGTCCACGTCACAGGTGTTCTCCACACCCACCAACTGCCCCTTGCGCATGACCCCCACCCGGTCGGAGATGGCCATGACCTCGTAGAGCTTGTGGGTGATGATGATGACCGTCATGTTCCGCTCCTTCACCACACGGCGGATCACGGCGAAGAGCTCGTCGGTCTCCTGGGGGGTGAGAACGGCGGTGGGCTCGTCCAAAATCAGGATTTCAGCCCCCCGGAAGAGAGTCTTTAAGATCTCCACCCGCTGCTGAAGGCCCACCCCCAGCTCCTCCACGGGAACGGTGGGGTCCACCTCCAGGCCGTACTCCTTCACCAGATCCCGGGTCAGGGCCTCGGCTTTGGCGTTGTCAAAGAAGATCCGGCCCTTCCGGGGCTCCCGGCTCATGACGATGTTCTGGGCCACCGTGAAGGAGGGAACCAGCATGAAGTGCTGGTGGACCATACCCACCCCCATGCTGATGGAGGTCTTGGGGTCGTAGTGGGTGACCTCCTTCCCCTGGATAAAGACCTTGCCGTCGGTGGGGGTGTTGATGCCGTAGAGAATGTTCATGAGGGTACTCTTCCCCGCGCCGTTCTCTCCCACCAGGGCAAAGACCTCTCCCTTCCGGATCTCTAAGGATACGTCATCGTTGGCCAGGACCCCGGGAAATTCCATGGTGATGTGTTCAAACTTGACTGCAATGTCCTGCAAAAGGATCCGCCTCCCTCTTCTTTCGGCAGATTGATACAAATGGCGTGGCAGGGGCAGCCCCTGCCACGCCATTGCGGTCATCTTTTGTTTAGCTGCGGGTGGTGTTGACCTTGATCTCGCCCGAGGCGATCTTCTGGGCCAGGGCCTCCACCTCGGCCTTCACATCGTCAGGGACCTGCTGGGTGGAGCCGGCCTCCCCGTAGCCGATGCCCACATAGCCCGCGGACATATCGGCCACCCAGGTGGTACCCCAGCGGGCATCGCCCCCGTCGATGAGGGTGGCGATGGCGTCATAGATGGAGTTGCCCACTTCCTTCTTCATGGAGCAGGCGATGGTCTCGGGGTCAATAAACTTCTGGTCGGAGTCCACACCGATGGCGTAGTAGCCCCGCTCCTTGGCGGACTCAAAGACGCCGTCGCCGGTGGCCGAAGCGATCTGGAAGATCACGTCGGCGCCCTGATCGTTCAGGGCGTTGGCGCACTCCTTGCCCACGGCGGGGTCGGTATAGGTGTTGGCGTAGTTCTTCACCACCGAGATGGTCTTTCCCTTCTCAGTGCCGTAGTACTGGGCGCCCTGCTCGTAACCCACGATGAAGTCGTTGATGGTGTCGGCATCCTCGCCGCCCACAGCGCCTACGGTGCCGGTGGTGGAGAGAGCGGCGGCAATGTAGCCGGCCAGGAAGGAGCCCTCATTCTGAGCATAGGTGATGTTGAGCACATTGGCCACAGGAGCGGAGGTGGCGTTGTCGATCCAGATCCACTTCACATCAGGGTAATCGGGAGCCACGGTCTCAATGTCATAGAACTCCCAGCCTACGCAGACCACCACGTCCCCGGCCTTGGAGCCGTCGGCGGCATTGCGCATCTGGGTGGTGTGGTTCTCACCGCCGCACTCGATGGTCTTGACCGTAACGCCCTTGTCGGCCGCCAGCTTGTCCACGCCCTCCTTGGAGGAGTCGTAGAAGGAACGGTCGCCGAACTTGTCGGCCACCACCAGGGTAACGGTCATATCGTTGGCAGAACCCTTCTTATCGTCCTTGTTCCCGTTGCAGGCGGCCAGGCTGACCACCATCACCGAGGCCAGCAGAAGAGCAAGCAGCTTCTTTTTCATATCCAGTAACCTCACTTTTTATGTATTTGCCGGTGTTCCGGCCCGGAAGGGTATCCAAGACCCTTCTTGGTCAATTATACCAAATCCGCATTCGCATTTCAAGAGGCTCTTTAGTCCCGTTTGACAAAGAAAAGACCGGTTTTCTCCTCTTCCCCCTTGCGAACACTTTGCCTTTTCGGTATAATAGTCGCATAGCGACTATTATACCGAAAGGAGGAGGCTGTATGCTTCAGCCCCATATTCAGCTTGATGTGTCCATGTCCGCCAAATACGCCATCCTGCCCGGTGATCCTGCCCGGGTCCTTCGGGCAGCCCAGCAGATGGAGCAGGTGGAGGAGCTGGCCTTCAACCGGGAATACCGTTCGGTCCGCGGGACCTACCAGGGCGTCCCTATTCTGGTCATGTCCACCGGCATGGGGGGACCCTCCACCGCCATCGGTGTGGAGGAGCTCCACAACATCGGCGTTCAGGCTGCCATCCGCATCGGCTCCTGCGGCGCTTTGCAGAAGGGCATCGGCCTGGGGGACCTGATTTTGGTCCAGGGGGCCGTCCGGGATGACGGGGCCTCCAAAACCTACCTCCCGCCCCAGTTCCCCGCCCTGGCCGACGCCGGCCTACTGCGGTGCTGTGCCCTCAGCGCCAAAGCTTTGGGTGCTCCCTACCACGTGGGCATTGCCCGCACCCATGACGGCTTTTATACCGACGAGGAGGACCAGATCAGTGAGACCTGGTCCCGGCGGGGCATTCTGGGCTCTGACATGGAGACCGCCGCCCTCTTTACCGTAGCCCACCTCCGGGGCATGAAAGCGGCCAGCATCCTCAACAACGTGGTCCTCTGGGGAGAGAGCACCGCCGACGGGGTGGGCTCCTACGCCGGCGGCGCCGACAAGACCGCCATTGGAGAACGCAATGAGATCACGGTAGCTCTGGAGGCCTTGGTCCGCCTGGATCGCGGCGAGGGTCTGGTATGAAAGAGCTTCTTTTTGTGGACTGCTGCATCCGGGGCGGTCAGTCCCGCACGGCGGCGCTGGCCCGGGCCTTCTTCGGCGCCGTAGACGAAAAGGCTTACCATGTGACCCGCCTGGACCTGACGGCCCAGGACCTGAAGCCCCTTGCGGGAAATTTTTTTGAGGCGCGGCAGACTCTGCTGGCCCAGGGCAGGCTGGATCACCCCCGGTTCCGCTATGCCCACCAGTTCGCCCAGGCCGACCTGGTGGTGGTAGCCGCCCCCTTCTGGGACCTGACCTACCCCGCCTTACTCAAGCTGTACATCGAAAACGTGTCGGTGGACGGCATCACCTTCGGCTGTAACGCCCAGGGCATTTACGGCAAGTGCCGGGGGGAGAAGCTGGTTTTTCTCACCACCCGAGGCGGATGCTACGAAGGCTCTCCCCTGGAGCAGGGCAGCCGGTCCATGGAAGCCCTGTCCCAGTTCTTTGGCTTTGGCTCATACGCCTGCGTGGCCGCTGACGGCCTGGACGCCGAGGGAGCCGATTCCCGTGCCATTTTAGATGAGGCCTGCGCCAAAGCCCGGGACTTAGCCAAGGCACTTTGAACTACCCCACACAGAAACAGCACCCCTGCCGAAACATACATCGGCAGGGGTGCTGTGTTCTTTCTTCCTATGTACGGTCACTGTTCCTCCAGCACCAAGGCCTTCTTGGGGCAGAAATTGGAGCATTTTCCGCAGCGGATACACTTGTCATGGTCCACCGTGGGCGCGTTGAACCCCACCTGGCTCAGGGCACCCACCGGGCACACCTTCACCGAGGGGCAGGGATGGCTCTGAGGGCACTTTTCCATGAGCACGTTCAGTCTTTTCTGCATAACGGTTTCCTCCTTATTTGTCTAAGCTAAGGGCTTTGTTGTGAGAAACACTATATTAAAACAGAGTCCGATACAAGAACAGGACCACATCCCGCCGCAGGCAGGGGCTGTCCATGGCGTCCTGTACGGCGGTATCCCGGAGCAGTCCCTGCCCCCGGGCCCAATCTGCCGCGCTGTCATAGGAGGCCATCTCGCTGCCCCGGCCCGGCTCCCCCAGGAGCTTCCAAAGCAAGGTCAAAAATTCCCGGTTGGAACAGCCTTCCCAGGGGGAGAAGCGGTCTTCATCGGTACTCAAAGTCAGTCCGGAGCCCGCCGCCCACAGGACAGCCTGGTAGAAGTAGTCGCTCTGATCCACATCAGCATACGGCATGACCTGCACGGCAGAAGTGGGACAGCCTGCCGCCCGCCAGAGGAAAGTGACGGCCTCCGCCCGGCTGCAGACACGGTCCGGTGAGAATGCTCCCAGCGCTGTGCCGTTGGTGATACGGGACTGCAAGGCCCACTTCACGGCAGGGGCACAGACACTGTCACCGGGGACATCACTGAAGGAGGCGGACACGCCGGAGGAACTTGTGGAGGTCACCACATCCAAAAGGGTGGTGCGCTGCACGTCTTCCCCGCTTCCCTCTGCGCCGTTGATCGTCAGGGTCTCCCCCTCCCCCACATGGACGCCGGTGGAACGGAGCTGGCCGTCGATCAGGGCCAGACAGGAGGGGGTGCCCAACCCGGTGGTACCGGTGAGGACCGTCTCGTCCTTGCCGTCGGAGAACACCATCTTGTAGCGCTCGCCGTCACCGCTGACCAGGACCATGCCGTCCTTGCCCCCGCCGTAGACCAGCAGCCGGTCCGCAGAAGTGGACGCCGAGACGGAGGTGTCCGCCCCGTCCACCCGCACCTCCAGATCGGATATATCATCGTCCTCATTGACCACGACGAAATGTTCGCTGGGGATCCAGAGCGTCACCCCATCATTCACGCTCCCTTCCCCGGCAGGGACGTCGGTGGCGGGAAACACATCGGAGCGGAGGGATTCCACCTGTCCATCCCGGATGGTAGCCACCAGGTTGCCGGAATAGTCGTAGAGGGAGGCATTGGTGCTGTTTACCGTAAGGGAACCCGAGCTGGCAGCCTGGGTGCCCCGGCTGTTCCAGGCATTCATATAGTCGGAGTACCTGACATATTGGATCACCCCGTTGCCGTAGGCGCTGCCCCACTGGCTGCCGCCCAGGTCGTAGTGCCAACCGCAATACCGGCCCTCGCTGTCCCGATACAGGTCGATGTACCTTTCGGTGTTCGGCCAGTTGGGGTCGTAGACGGTGATACAGTCCGTGCCCTCATCCTTCCGCCAGGCTCCCACGCCCACGACCGCGTGGCCTCCCTGACCATACGGACCCCAGATCCAAATGATGATGGGCTCGGTATTATTGCTGCGGAAATTGAGCACACCCTGAACCAGACCGTTGTAGTCGAGGGCCGATCTGGCGGCCTGAGATTGAATGATCGTGCTGGACTGGGAGACCTGCACTGTCTCGATCCATTCCCGCAGAGTCATCCCCAGCGCGTTGTTCCTGTCCCCGATCTTCAGCTCACCGGCCAATGTAGCTCCGGATCTGAACTGACTTGGATCAATGCCTGTATTCTGCATATAGAGCATGGTGGAAGTGCCGCAGAACCCGCCGCAGCTGCCGCTCCACTCGGTCTCCTGCTCATAGATCTGATTTGCGTGATCCCCACTGCCAAAGATGTATTGATAGCGGTCCAGGGGGATCCGGTAGCCCGTCTCCGGGTAGTTCAGGTCATACCAGTTGTTGCCGAAGGAGTAGGAAAGCCGGGGCACACTGGGGCCGCCGCTGTTGGGAGTCCACTTGGCGTACAGATGTACGCTCTGCTGCAGGTTGACCACGGTGGAGGAGGTGATGAGGTGGCTGCGCTCGGGGCCGTCGTACCAGCCCACAAAATTCCAGCCCTCCATGGTGGGGGTGGGCAGGTAGCCGTAAGTCTGCCCCTGGATCACCTGCTTGCGGATGCTGTCGATCTTGGCCTCATTCTGGACCTCAAAGGTGACAGAGTAGATGGGGGCGGGAGGCGTGGGCAGCCGGCGGCCCGCGGTCTCCCACTCGCAGATGAAGCCGTAAATGCCTGTGGCGTTGTTGGAGGCGTCGCCCCAATAGCCGCCCACATACAGAACATCCTCATAGCCGCCGTAGTTGTCATTCTCGCCGGGGGCCCAGCACTGATAACCCCAGCTCTCCCCGGTGACCCATTCCCATGCGCCGTAGGGGTTGCGGCGGGCGCCGATCCAGTTGGGGCCCGGGGCGCCCTGGATAAATTCCTGCTCCTCCTGAGTCGTGATGGTGGCCAGGTGTCCGCCCACGCTGAGGCAATAATTCTCCGCCTCGTCCCAGGTGCAGTTTTCCATCTGATAGAAGGCGTAGGCATTTCCGTTGAAGTAGGCCGTCCCATCCGGTATGTTCATATACCGGTTCCCCCAGGCGGTGGTGTCCCACACGGGGGCGCCCTCAGGCTTTATGGGAGCGGTCTCAATCAGGGAGCTGTGGGGCAGCACAATGGGCTTGATCTCCTGCTTCACGCTGGAGCCGGGCAGGGCTATGCCGTCCATGACCTGGATGAAGAAGCAGGACTCGGCCTCGTCGGTAGCCCCGCCCAACTGGCCCAGGCCATTGGCCCCGGCCATCCAAAGGGTGCCGTCCGACTTGAGGGCGGCGATGTAGCCGTCCCCCATGGACACGTCCACCACGTCCTCCAGAACCTTGGCGGGGATCTTCTCCTCATCAGAGCTGATCTCACCCTCACCCGGTTCTTTCCCATAGACGGTCTTCCCCCGGCCCAGCTTGCCATAGAGATTGTCCCCCCAGGTCCAGAGGGTGCCGTCGCTGCGGATAGCGGCGTAGGCCAGGTCCCCCGTCACCGCCTTCACCACGTCATCGATGGGCATCACCTCGGGGGCAAAGGTGTACAGGGAAGTTTTCCGCTCCGAGTCCCAGCCCGCGGAGCGGGAGGTCTTGGATGCGCACAGCAGGGTGCCGTCCTCCTTGACGATCAAGGTCATGATCCCCTCAGAGCACACCTGCTTGACCCCGTCCATGATCTTGATGGGGGTATTCTGAACGTAGTACGGGTCCTCCCGGGTCCCGGCGGAATACCGGATGCCGGATAGGCCGCCGCTGGGATCTATGTAAAAGTTATTGCCGCCCTCGGCGTTCTTCACGGTTCGGGTATAGTACTCGCCTATGAGCTTGTTGGCCTCGGCCTCTTCCTCCCAGGTGAAGGTAATGCCGTCCCCGTTGCCCAGAATGCCGCCCTCGTTGTCGCCCCAGGCCCAGAGGCTGCCGTCGTTGCGGATGGCGTAGGTGCTGCTGCCGCCCGTTTCCACCGCTTTCACATTGTCCAGCACCTTCAGGGGGAGCCGCTGACAGGGGTAGCTCATCCGCAGGCCAACAAACGTCTCGTCGCCCCCGCCGCCGTTGCCGATCTGGCCGTTGCTGTTGCCGCCGAAGAGCCAGAGATCGCCGCTGTCGGTGAGGACCGCCGTGTGGAGGTTGCCGTTGGCGGAGGCCTTGGCATGATCCATCACCTTGCCGGGAGCGATGTAGTTCCCCTCCACCTCCCGGCCAAGGCCGCCGTACTGGTTGTGTCCGCCCCAGTTCCACAGCTCCCCGTCCGCCGTGATGGCGGCGGTGTGGTGGCTCCCGGCGGACACCGACACCACCGGCTTGTCAATGGGCACCCGCACCGGCTCCGGGTGGGCGATGACCTCCGGGATGCTCTCCCGCTCCCCGTTAAAGATCCAGGCCCCATCCTCGGTACCCAGGCGGCCGCCCTCGTTGTAGCCCCAGGACCACACCGAGCCGTCCTCCTTGATGACCGTCATGTGCATATCTCCGGCCGAGATGGTCTGGCCGAAGTTCAGGACCGGTCCCGCTGTCTCAGCGGGCGGCGTGTCCGCCGCGGCCCGGGCCGGCAAAGCCGGAAGTAATCCCATAGTCAGACACAGTGCCAGAAAAAGACTTGCCATTCGTTTTTTCATAAGCTCCCCTCCAGTTCCGATCCCTCTCATTGATATTTATGATATACCGCAAGAGCAGCTTTGTCAAATAAATATCTGTCTCCCGGCGGGCAAAGATCGGGCCTGGACAGCCTTTGGGAAAGAAAACACACGCAGGAGGGAATTTTCCCATTCCTGCGTGTGTGTTTATCTTACTGTTCAGTCCAGCGGCTTCATGGTGGGGAACAGGATCACGTCCCGGATGGTGTCGGCGCCGGTGAGGAGCATGACGCAGCGGTCGATGCCGATGCCCAGGCCGCCCGTGGGGGGCATACCGTACTCCAGGGCGGTGAGGAAGTCCTCGTCCATCATACCGGCCTCGTCATCCCCCTTGGCCCGGGCCTCCACTTCCTTCTGGAAGCGGGCGCGCTGGTCGATGGGGTCGTTGAGCTCGGAGAAGGCGTTGCCCATCTCGGAGTGGCAGATGAAAAGCTCGAACCGCTCGGTGAGCCGGGGGTCCTTGGGACTCCGCTTGGCCAGGGGGGACACATCTACCGGGTGCATGGTGATGAAGGTAGGCTGGATCAGCTTCTCCTCCACCCGCTGGTCAAAGCACTCGTAAAGGGCGTTGCCCCAGGTGGGCTCCTTGGTCTCGGGGATCTCCACGCCAATGCTCTTGGCGGCCTTGACGGCCTCCTCATCCGAGGTGATGGCCATAAAGTCGATGCCGCAATACTGCTTCACCGCCTCGTGCATAGGCATACGGGGCCAGCCGGGGGTCAGGTCCACCTTCTCCCCCAGCCACTCCACCTCATAGGTGCCCAGGATCTTCTGGGCGGCCGAGGACAGAAGAGCCTCGAAAAGGTCCATCATATCGTTGAAGTCGGCGTAGGCCTGGTAGAGCTCGATGGTGGTGAACTCCGGGTTGTGCTTGGGGTCCATGCCCTCGTTGCGGAAGATGCGGCCGATCTCGTAGACACGGTCCATACCGCCCACGATGAGCCGCTTCAGGGGCAGCTCGGTGGCGATGCGCATGAACATATCCAGGTCCAGGGTGTTGTGGTGGGTCACGAAGGGCCGGGCGGTGGCGCCCCCCTGGATGGTGTTCAGAACAGGGGTCTCCACCTCCACAAAGCCCCGGGCATCCATGAAGTCCCGGACGTGCTTGATGAACTGGGAGCGGATGAGGAAATTTCGCTTGACCTCGGGGTTCACGATGAGGTCCACATACCGCTGGCGGTAGCGCAGCTCCCTGTCCTGAAGGCCGTGGAACTTCTCAGGCAGGGGCAGCAGGGACTTGGAGAGCAGGACGATGTTCTTGGCCCGGACGCTCATCTCTCCCCGCTGGGTGCGGAAGACTTCGCCCTCCACCCCCACGATGTCGCCGATGTCGTACTTCTTGAACTTCTTGTAGACCTCCTCGTCCATCTCGTCCTGGCGGGCGTAAAGCTGGATGCGGCCGTCCCGGTCCTGCAGATCACAGAAGGAGACCTTGCCCATGCCACGCTTGGACATGAGCCGGCCGGCCACCTTGACAGGTTTGCCTTCCATAGCCTCAAAGTTGTCCTTGATCTGCTGGGAGGTGGCGTCCCAGTCAAATTTGGTCTCCCGGAAGGGGTCCTGACCCGCCTGCTGAAGCTCGAAGAGCTTCTCCCGGCGGATCTTCAGCAGCTCGCTGAGCTCGGGCTGCTGGGGGGCTTGATTCTTCTGCTGCTCTGCCATATCGTTTCTCTCCTATCTTTGGTACCGGGGTCTCCCCCGGGCGCTCAATTCTTGCTGACCTTGATGATCTTGTACCGCAGGGTCCCCACAGGAGCCTCCACGACCACCTCGGCGTCCTTCTCCTTGCCCATGAGGGCCTTGCCGAAGGGGGAATCCTCCGAGATCCGGCCGTTCATGGGGTCGGCCTCCTGAGAGCCCACGATGGTATAGGTCTCCTGGGTGCCGTCCTCCAGATCCTCCACCGTCACCTGACGGCCCAGGCTGACGGCGCTCTCCGAAAGCTCCTTCTCATCGATGATCACATAGTTGGCCAGAATGGCCTCCACCTCGGCGATGCGGGAAAAGAGCTTCCCCTGCTCGTTTTTGGCCTCGTCATACTCGCTGTTTTCCGAGAGATCGCCGAAAGAGCGGGCCTCCTTAATGAGGTCGGCAACCTCCTTCTCCCGTACGGTCTTCAGGTATTTCAGTTCCTCCTGGAGCTCAGAGAGCCGCTGAGGGGTCAGTTTGATCTGTTTTGCCATCTCGGTTCGTCACCTTTCTGTTTACCTTAATAATAAAATAGAGCTCCGCCGTCCACGCCCCAAAAACAGGGCTGACACGTTACTGTGTATTATATTGATTTTCCCCGCTTCTGTCAAGGAATTTCCGCACCCGGAACCCTGAAAGAGGGATCCGACCCGTTTCCCACAGCAGGACCAGCAGGGGCAGCGGGTCACAATCCGGGGGAAAGGGCAGCTCCGCGGTCAGGGTAAGCCCCGCCAACCGGGGTTCCCCCCACAGCCGAAGGGTCTCCCCCACCTCGCTCCGGCGTGGAGACAACTCCAGGCTCACCTGGGGTGTAAAGCCGCTGCCCAGAGCCGGGGCGGCCGCCCCCTGCTCCCTTCGGAGAAGGTCCCGCAGGTCCTCCTCCCCCCGGTCAAAGTCCAGCAGCAGCATCCCCACCCGGGGGCAGAGGGCCGTGGCCAGCTGGCAGGCCAGAAGGTCAGCCTTCTCCCCCCGTATGGCCACCCGCCGCTCCCGCAGGGGCACTCCTTCCAGAAGAGCCAGGGCCAGCGCGTCCCCCTTGGCTCTCAACAGCGGAAGCGGGTCCACCGGGGACAGGCCGGGCAGGGACACATCCCGGAGCGCCGGGGCGGTAAAATACCGCCGGATCCCCCGCTTCCGGAGGCTTCCCGCCACCCTTGCCAGCCGCCGGGGAGACAATCCAGGGGGGAGCTCGGTCCGGAGCACCGGCAGTCCCAGGGGCGCGTCCGGCAAATACCGGGGGAACAACCGCCGCTCCCCCGCCTTCCAAAGTCCGGCTACCACAGCCCCACCTCCTCCGAGGACAGGGTATGCGCTTCCGGGCGGGATATACCTTCTTTACTGCCCCAAAAGTTCCAGGGCCTTCCGGAGCTGGGGGTCCTCCTCGTGGGACAGCTGCCCGTAGGCCAGTGCCTTCCCCTGCTCTTCATCCAGAATGATCTCCTCGTCCAGG
>JAGBDQ010000144.1 GCA_017937415.1 Oscillospiraceae bacterium | reverse complement strand
GCTACGGCCCCGACCCGGCCCCCCTTATGGCCGAGATCGCCCGCCGGGGGTGGAGCCCCACCTTCATCTGCGAGTCGGCGGGGACCCAGGCGGAGGATTCTCTCACCATGAAAAAGCTATATACCAGTTGCCTATAAATCCAATTCCCATTTATCAGAAAGGAAGTCATCACTATGAACCATCTCTCTCAGATCGCCGCCAAGCTCCCCGAATACCACATCGACGCCATGCTGGTCTCCTCCGCCCCCGGCGAGTTCTACGCCACCGGGCTCCACGGGGAGGGCTACGCCGTGGTCACCCCCAATGGTACCCGCTACATCACCGACTCCCGCTACACCGAAGTGGCCCAGGAGACCGTGGGCCCCTACGCCGAGGTGTGCATCGTGGGCGAGAAGGGCTACTTCACCTTCATCAACGAGTTCCTGGCTGAACATAACGTGAAGAAGCTGGGCATTGAAAACGGTTATATGTCCCTGAGCCAGTATGACTCCATGAAGGAGAAGCTGAAGGCCGAGCTGGTCTACGCCAACGGCCTCATTACCTCTCTGCGGGCCTCCAAGGACCAGGAGGAGCTCCAGCGGATGATCCGCGCCCAAGACATCACGGACGCCGCCTTCACCGAGATCTGCAAGTTTATCCAGCCCGGCATGACCGAGGCCGAGATCGCCGCCAAGTTAGTGTATGAGATGCTCCGCCGGGGGGCCCAGCGGGTCTCCTTCGACCCCATCGTGGCCTCCGGCCCCAACGGCAGTAAGCCCCACGCCATCCCCGGGGAGCGGAAGGTCCAGAAGGGCGAGTTCATCACCATGGACTTCGGCTGCGTTTACGAGGGCTACTGCTCCGACATGACCCGCACCGTGGCTCTGGGGGAGATCGACGACGACAAGAAAAAGGTCTACGAGACCGTTTTGAAGGCTCAGCTGGCGGGCATTGCCGCCTCCCGGGCCGGAGTCAGCGGCAAGGACATCGACGGCGCCGCCCGGAAGGTCATCGCCGACGCGGGCTACGGACGGTTCTTCGGCCACGGCTACGGCCACAGCGTGGGCATTGAGATCCACGAGGCTCCCAACGCCAACTCCCGGAACGAGGAGCCCATGCCCGTGGGGGCCATGGTGTCCGCCGAGCCCGGCATCTACATCCCCGGCCAGTTCGGCGTCCGCATTGAGGATGTGGTCCGCATGGAGGAGGGCGGCGTCACCGACATCACCCACTCCCCCAAGGATTTAATTATTTTGTAATTTGGAGGGAGACCGACCATGGTCATCGAAATCATCCAAAAAGAGATCGCCACCCGGGGGATCGGCTACATTATCCTTCGAGACTGCCCCGAGGACCGGCTGGGGGAGGCTCTGGGCAAGGGTATGGAGAAGCTGAAACGGGCCGGAGCCCAGACCGTTCTGGCCACCTCCCTTCCCGAGGGAGAGCCCCTGCACCCCGGGCCCGTGGGGGTCTGGCGGCTCACCCATGTCCACGATATGGTCGCTATGGAGCGTCCCCTCCCCACGGAAAAGCCCGCTCTCAGGCTGAACCTTCGCACGCCCCGCCGGGGACAGGAGGAGACCCTTTACCTGAATCTCACCAACAAGGCCTTTGCCCAGGTACCCAACGCCGCCACCCAGCGGCCCGCCGACCTAAGGAGGCAAAACCACCGCTACGGCCTGGCCTATCAGGGGGACACTCTGGTGGGGACCTACGAGCTGGATCTCAGCGAGAAGGTCCCTGAGCTCTGCTCCCTGGCCGTGGAGCCTGAACTCTGGCGGCAGGGCTATGGCCGCTCGCTGCTGCGCTCTGTGCTGGATTCCCTGGGGAACAAGGTCCCGGCCTGCACTCTTACGGTGTCTTCCTCCAACCTGCCCGCTCTGGGGCTTTATCAGTCCGAGGGCTTTGCCCAGACCGGGATCGTGTCCGACTGGTACGAGGTGGTCTGAGAATGTTCCCCCAGGACTTTCTCTCCCCCATCCCCGCCCCGGCCGCGGAGGACTGGAGCCGGGTACCCCCTCCCGTTGACTGCGGGGAGGCTCTGGTGGACCCCACCGCCCTATCCCCCCAAATTCTTTATGACGCCTCCTATAGTCAACAGGGGCTGCCCGGTCTGGAGACCTGCCTTCTGCGGGAAGTCGTGGCACAAAAGTTGGTCCTGGCGGCGGATCAGCTGCCCCACGGCTATGCCATATTGATCTTTGACGCCCTCCGGCCCCTCAGTGTCCAGCGGGCCATCTATGAGCAGTTCAAAGCCCGGTTCCTCCGGGAAAAGCCCGGCATTTCAGAGGAGGAATTGACCGCCCTGCTGGATGATTTCGTAGCCAAGCCTGTGAAGCGGCTTGAGCGTCCCGCCCCCCACACCACCGGGGGCGCGGTGGACCTGACCCTCTGCAAGGACGGTCTTCCTCTGGACATGGGCACCGGCTTTGACGACCTGACCGATCTGGCCCGTACCGACGCCTTGGAGCACGCCTGCCCCACAGGTTTTGAACAGGCCCGGGACAACCGGCGGCTTCTTTACAACCTCATGACCTCGGTGGGCTTTGTGAACTACCGGTGCGAATGGTGGCACTACGCCTACGGAGAACGCCAGTGGGCCGTGCGCACGGGCAAGTCTCCGTTTTACGGATTTTGCCTGGTGTGCGATGACTGAGAAAAAGCTTGCCATCGGTCAAAAAATGGGTTATACTGCTGAAAAAGGAGGGATCCTTATGTCCCGCATCGACAAGGAAAACTACTACCTGGACATTGCCCAGGCCGCACTGGAGCGCTCCACCTGCCTGCGGCGGCAGTACGGAGCCATCATTGTCCAGAATGACGAGATCATTTCCACCGGCTACAATGGGGCGCCCCGGGGCCGAAAGAACTGCGCCGACCTGGGCTACTGCACCCGGGAGGCCATGCAGATCCCCTCCGGGGAGCGGTATGAGCTCTGCCGCAGCGTCCACGCCGAAGCCAACGCCATCATTTCGGCCGCCCGGAGCGAGACCCTGGGGGCCACCCTTTACATGGTCTGCAAGGACCCCAAGACCGGGGAGCTGATCCCTGGTTCCACCTCCTGCTCCATGTGCCGCCGACTCATTATCAACGCCGGCATTACCCGGCTGGTGATCCGGGACACCCCCACCGAATACCGGGTGGTGGACGTGCAGAAGGAATGGGTGGAGGAGGACGACTCCCTGCCCCAGCACCTGAAACAGGCCTGATTTCCGCTTCATCAAATTGAGGGAGAGGCCCCCGGCCTCTCCCCCTTTTTATTCCAAAGGCAAGGAGAATTCTCATGACCCAAAATTTCTATAACATTATCTGGCTCTTTTTTGCATACTCCTTCCTGGGCTGGCTGCTGGAGACCGCCGTGGCCGCCGTCAGGGAGCGGAAATATGTGGACCGGAGCCTGCTTTTCGGCCCCCTCTGCATCCTTTACGGCGTGGCCGGTATCTTCATCACCGTCACCTTGGAGGATCTGGCCGGGAACTGGTTTTTCCTCATTTTAGGCTCGGCCATCTACGCCACCGTCATTGAGTGGATCGCCGGACACCTGCTGGAAAAGATCACCCACACCCGCTGGTGGAATTACTCCGACCACTGGGGCAACCTGGACGGGGTCATCAGCCCTCTCTCCTCCCTGCTCTGGGGCCTTTTGGGGGCCGTGGCCGTCAAGTGGCTCATCCCCCTGGTGGGCCACCTGGGGGAGTGGATCCCCGACAAGCTCTCCCATATCTTATTGTGGGTCCTGTTGGCCGTCTTTGCTCTGGACTGTCTGGCCACCGCCCTCACCCTGGCCGGCACGGTCCATTACCTGCCCCGGGTGGAGGAACTGGGCAACCGCCTGGCCGCCCTCTCGGTCCGTTTGGGCTCCTGGGTCCTCCGGCGCACGGAAAAACGAATCCAGAAGGCCCACCCCAAGGCGGACTTCCAGCCCCGAAAGAGGGAAAAGGCCAAGGTCTTCGCCGCGGGCTGCGGCTTTCACAAGCTCTTCTGGATCTTTCTCATCGGGGCTTTCCTGGGAGATGTGGTGGAGACTCTCTTCTGCCGGGCCACCGCCGGAGTGTGGATGTCCCGGTCCAGCGTGGTCTGGGGGCCCTTCTCCTTTGTCTGGGGCTTCGCCCTGGCCCTGGCCAGTCTCCTCCTTTACCGCTACCGGGAACGCTCCGATGCCTTCCTGTTCACGGCAGGCACTCTGTTAGGCGGCGCTTACGAATACTTCTGCAGCGTATTTACCGAGCTGGTTTTCGGGGTGGTCTTCTGGGATTACAGCCACATCCCTTTCAACCTGGCAGGCCGGGTGAACCTGCTCTACTGCTTCTTCTGGGGCATTGCCGCCGTGGTCTGGATCCGGGTGTGCTACCCCAGGATCTCGGGTCTCATTGAGAAGGTCCCTATGAAGCTGGGCAGACCGCTCACCTGGATCCTGGTGGTCTTCATGGTCTGCAACGCCGGGGTGAGCACCCTTGCCCTGGCCCGCCAGCAGGGACGTGCCCAAGGGCTTCCTCCGCAAAATGCGGTGGAGGAGTACATGGACGAGCACTTTGGCGACGCACGGCTGAGCAAGATCTATCCCGCCGCCGTCCGGACCGACGACTGACTTTTCTTGTCATCAAAAAACGAGGAGGCCCTTTTCCGGGTCTCCTCGTTTTCTTGTTTCGGTTCAGTTGGGCGAGAGTACATCGGTAAGGTCCACCGGAGTGGCATCGCTCCAGAGGCGCTCCAGGTCGTAGAACTCCCGGGCCTCCTCATTGAAGATGTGGACCACCACGCTGGAGAAGTCGATGAGCACCCAGGTGCCGTCCCGGTGGCCCTCCACATGGTGGGCCAGCTCGTTATGCTCCTCCTTCATGGCCTTCTCGCAGGCGTCGCCCAGGGCCTTGATCTGGGTGGAGGAGGTACCTGAGCAGAGGACGAAATAATCGGCCAGGGTGGTCAGGTGCCCGGTCTCCAGGACCTTGATGTCAACGCCTTTCTTGCTGTCCAGGGTTTTGGCCAGAAACAGCGCAGTCTCTTTCGGTGTCATATCATTTTTCTCCTTCCTGTCTTATCCCACCGGCCCGCCGGGAAGCTCCGGAGGCGCCTCCTCCGGCGTGGGCTCGGGCGTGGGCTCCGCCACGGGGACCGTTGGCGGGGTAAATATGGGGGTATCGGTCACCTGCACGGGAGGCTCACTCTCCTCAGCATCAGGCTCCCGGGTGGGTGCGGCGGAGATCTCAGGGGGTTCCTCCTCGCCCGCTGACGGCTCAGAAGGCCTGTCGGAGGGCCGGGCCGAGGGATCGGGGCTGGCGGAAGGCCGCTCAGATCCGGCAGGGGAGGCGCTGCCGGTGGGCTCAGGGCTCTCCGAGGGATCCGGTGTCGGCGTGGGCGACGGCTTGGGCGTGGAGGTAGCCCTTGGGCTGTCCTCCGTGCTGGCGCTCTCCACTTTGATCTCCCAGGGTTTGATCTCCTCCTTGTATGGGTTAAAGCCCTCATTGACCACCTTCAGAATCTCGTTGGCATCAGGATACAGGTGCCCGTTGGCCGCCGGCTTGTTGGGCAGCGTGATAAACTCCACATTGTCCATGTCCAGGCCGCCGATGGCGGACTTACCAAAGTAGGTCAGGTTCGAAACGCTCAGATCCGTGGTCACATTTTTCTGGAAGATCTCGATATACTCTCCTAAATTACCCAACAGCGTACTGGGCTCCAGGCACTTCTTGACCACTTCCTTCATAAAGCCCTGCTGGGTGCGGATCCGGCCCAGGTCGCCGTCAATATAGCCGTTGGCCCCCTCCCGGAACCGGACCACCTGCATGGCCTTATCTCCGTCCAGCAGCTGATAGCCCTTTTTCACGTTGATATACAGGTTCTGTTCTGGATCTCTGTAATTCATATCCCGGGGCACATCGTACCAGACTCCGCCGATGGCATCCACCAGCTCGCCGAAAGCCTCCCACTTCACAAGGACAAAGAAATCCACCGGGACCCCAGTGAGCTTCTGGACCTCCTCCTTCAGGGCCTCCTTGCCTCCGTTGGTGCCGCCCCCCCAGTTGTAGACCGAGTTCAGGAGCATCCGCCGGTTGCTGCGCCGCACATAGATGTCCCGGGGCAGGCTCATCACCTTGAGTACCTGGTTCGGCACATCATAGGCCGCCAGCATCATGGTATCGGTGAGGCTTCCGCCCTCCTCCTGGCTCTGTCCAACCAAAAGGAAAGTATAGAACTGATCCTTCCGATCACTGCTCAGTTCGGGATTGTCAATAATATCCGGAGGATCGTCCGGGTCCAGAGGAAGTTCCGATGAGGGACGGGGGGGGCGGGTCGTATCCACACCCGGGATCACCGGCGGGGCGGAAAACAGCTCAAAGACAAGATACCCCACCACAATGATAGCCGCCAGAAGAGTCAGGGCGCTGTATCCATAGAGGGCGATCCGCTTTTTCCCCGTGATCTGAGGAAAAAACCAACCTCCCCCCGTTCTTCCGCTTTTCTTTTGCGGTCTGGCCTCCCTGTCTCCCCGTTGATAGAATTGGCTCATCGTATCAGTTTCCTTTCCCGTGTTCGTTTAACCAGTCCAGCGCGCCCTGGGTATCTTTATGGATCAGGGCCCCCCGGCGCGTCAGGTCCTCAATGCTCATGGCGAGCCCCAGGGCCACCGCCCTGTCCAGGTCGGTATAGGCCAGCCGCCGCAGCTCCTCCACCCCGTCAAAAACCCGGTTGGGCTCCATGTAGTCGGCGATGTAAATGATCATCTCCAAAAGGCTCATGTTTGCCTTTCCTGTGGTGTGCCACAGGATGGCGTCACAGACCGCCGCGTCCTCTCCGAAAATGTGTCTGGCCACGGCCGAGCCGGACTTGGCGTGAAGGAGCTTTTCATTCTCCCGCTCCAAGGGGTCCAGCTTGATCCCATACCTGTCACAGCAGGCCAGATGCTCCTCCCTGCTCCAGTACTTGGTGCAGTCGTGGAGGATCCCGGAGCGCCGGGCGTCCCGTTCATCGGCGCCCCAGCGCCGGGCCAGCTTCACCGCCTCCTCCTCCACACCCAGGATGTGGGCATGGCGCTTGGCATAGACCATGGAGAGGGAGCAGGCGCGCAGATCATCGTCATTGAGCGCTTTCAGGTCGGCGTGGGTCCCATAGAGACCCCGGCGCAGAATATAGCCGTAAACCGAAGGGGCAAGATACTTTCTTCCCTCCCCATTTCCCTTTCCCAACAGCTCCCGCAGTTGGGTGGAGGATACCGGGGTGACCAGCGGAAGCCGGATCACGGTGCATTGGGCCCCATAAGTCTCCTCCAGATATTTTGCCTGGATCTCCAGCATCTCCCCCGTGTCGCTCTCGTTCCGGGCGAAAGCCGCCAGGTGGGCCAAAGAGCAGATCTTCCCGGGTTCCCGCCAGTTTTGCAGGGTGAGGAACATATCGGTCCCCATGAGGAGATACAGCTCCTCCTCCGGATATTGCTCATGGAGCGCCTGGAGGGTATCGACGGTATAGCTTTTCCCCTCCCGGCAAAGCTCTAAGTCGGAGACCTCCGCCTTGTCCCGGAGCAGAAGGGAGTCACACGCCAGCTTCACCATCTCCAGCCGCTCCTCCCCTGTGGGAGAGCCGGCCGGCATCACCTTATGGGGCGGCTGGCCCGCCGGCATCAGGATCAACTTGTCCAGGCCCAGGATCTCCACTGCGGCCTTGGCCGACAGCAGGTGTCCCAGATGGGGCGGATTGAAGGTGCCGCCGTAAATTCCGATTTTCACGCAGATTTCCCCTTTCTCTTTGGGTCTTCTGATGCGGAATCAAATTTTTCCCGAAACGCGTATGATCCAGGCTCTTTATTTTTCCCTGGACCGGACCAATACGATTCGGTCAGCTTTTTCCTTCTTATGGCTTTGACGATACAAAACGAATTTTGTTCCAATGACCTGCACAACTTCCGCCCGCACCGCCGGGGCCAGGGCGTCAGCCGCCTCCCGGGCGTTGAGCAGAGAGGTCTCCAGCACCCGGCATTTGATAAGCTCCCGGGCCTCCAGGGCCTCGTCCGTCTGCTGGATCAGGTTCTCTCCGATGTCCCCCTTACCAATATGAATGATAGGCTCCAAGGGGTTTGCCATGGCCCGAAGCTGGGCCCGCTGCTTACTGGTGAGTTCCATTCAGATATTTCTCCAATTCCACTTTGAATTTTTGCAGGGCCACCCCCCGGTGGGAGATGGCGTTCTTCTCCTGGGCGGTCATCTGGGCGAAGGTCTTTTTGGTCTCCGGCACCAGGAAGATGGGGTCGTAGCCGAACCCGTCCTCCCCCCTGGGGGAGTAGGTGATGAGCCCCGGACACTCCCCTCTGGCCTCCACCCTGTCCCCGTTCGGAAAGGCGCAGCAGATACAGGAGACGAACTTGGCGCTCCGGTCCAGCTGTCCGGACAGACCGCTGAGCACCAGCCGGTAGCGCTCCACGTCGCTGAGCCCCTCCCCGCCGTACCGGGCGGAGTAGACCCCAGGGCCGC
>JAGBDQ010000143.1 GCA_017937415.1 Oscillospiraceae bacterium | reverse complement strand
GCGGCGGTATCCATGAGGCCGGGGAAATAGTCCGTGACCAGGCCCTTTACTGCCAGGTCAAACTTGTTGGACACCACCGCCATCTTGCAGCCTTTGGCCTTGAGGGCCTGCAGCATGTCCGGGATACCGGGGTAGGGGGCGGTCTTGTCCTTCTTGTGCTCGGCGTACCGGGGCAGGTAGAGGTTCAATAGCTCTTCCAGCACCTCCGGGGAGGAGCCGGCAGGAGCGGAACGCTCGATGAGCTTGGCCGAGCCATTGCCCACGAACCGCCGGATCTCGTCCAGGGTGCGGGTGGGAAAGCCCTTCTGGGCCAGGGCGTAGTTGACGGCGTCCCGAAGGTCCTCCAGAGTGTCCAGCAAGGTGCCGTCCAGGTCGAAGATCACGGTGTCGTAATGAAGCATGACGCTCCCTCCTTTGTATGGGGGTATTGTATCATAAGCAAGCGTATTTCACAAGAGAACGTGGGAGGATAAATTGGGATTTATCTTTTGGAAGGAATAGTTTACTGGGCGACCATTCTTTTGGGAAAGAATGGCCTCCCAGACCCTCCAAGAAAACCCCAGAGGGAGAGAGTTTCGACTCTCTCTCCCTCTGGACACCCACTCTCAACGACCAAAGAGGGGCCGGCTGCGGCCGCCCCTCTTTGGATGCTCCCCAGGGCTGTCCCATTTCGGATCAATGGCCTCCGGGCCTTACTTCGTAACGGCCCTCCAGTCACGGGGGCGCTTTGCGCCCGCCAAGCTGTGTAGGCAGAGGCAGTTTGATTACAACGCTATTTCTTTACAGTTCCACAGGCGTATGCGCCGTGCGCGGGGCAAATGGAAACCGGGATCGTAAAGACGTTGTGAGCCGAACAGTAGAACGCATGGTCTTGACCTTAGGGCTTTCTTGGGGGGTGTGGGGTGGTCATTCTTTGGCCCCATCAAAGAATGATCCCCCACAAGGGACGCAGTCATAAATTAGAACTCAACCATCAAATAAAACGGTAAATTCCTGCTTTTTTGCATAAAAAGGGAAAACTATTTCGGCTTGCCTTTTATATGAGGAATTTCAACCAAAGGAAGGCCAAAGTTCCGCAGGTGGGGAAGGTGAGGAGCCACACTGACCGGCTGCCTTAACTTGGGGAGAGCTTCCCCATTTGACTTTGCTGTCCGGCTTTGACCCCTATCTGGTGTCCTATGTGGACCGGGAGGCCGCTTTGCCAACCGAGTACAAGAAGGCGGTCATTCTGAAATCGGGGATCTGCCTGCCCACCATCGCCGTGGACGGGGTGGTGGCGGGGATCTGGAACATCAAAAACAAGGAGCCGGTGGTGGAATTTTTCACCCGCCAGCCCAAAGCCCTCAAGGAGGAGGCCCTGGCCCGGGTGGAGCAGATGGGCTGGGCCGTAGCTGGACGGCTGTAAGGAAAACACATCCGCTGCGAAAATCGCAGCGGATGTGTTTTTATAGCAGAACCTTCACCAAGACGAAGGCCATGGCGCCGCAGGCGGGGAAGGTGAGCAGCCACACCGCCCCCAGGGCTCCGGCCACCTTACTGTCGGGGGAGGCTCCCGCCCCAAAGATGGCGGCGGACTTAGCGTGGGTGGTGGAGACGGGAAGGCCCCAGAGGGTGCAGAGGGCCAGGGTCACGCCGCAGCCCAGCTCGGCGGCGAAGCCGGAACGGGGATCCAGCCGCACCATCTTCCGGCCCACCGTGTCGATGATGCGTTTACCCCCCAATAGAGTACCAAGGGCCATGAGGGCTGCACAGGCCCAGCAGGCGCTGAGGGGAAGGGAGAATTCTCCCGCTCCCAGGGCCAGAATGAGGGCCAGGACACCCAGAAATTTTTGCCCGTCCTGGGCGCCGTGAAGAAAGGCGGTGAGGGCGGCGCCTATGATCTGGCCCCGGCGGTAAAGCTCTGTTCCCCCCTTGGGAAGAAG
>JAGBDQ010000142.1 GCA_017937415.1 Oscillospiraceae bacterium | reverse complement strand
TGGTTTGAGCGGAAGCTGCGGGAGTCGGGGCTCTATGACCGGCTGGAGGACATGGGCATCCAGGACGGGGACGTGGTGTGCCTCTATAATCTGGAATTTGAGTATCAGCGGTAAAAAGCCCGCTGAGGACCCTGTTCGTCAGAGGTTCCACTTTTCCAATGTTTCACGTGAAACACAATACAACAACCCCCTGGGAGACGTAGCCTCTCAGGGGGTTGGCATTTTCTGGAAGCCGAGATAGTTGTACCGGGTTGTACGTGCAACAGAGCTTTTCGGACAGTGAAAAGCTCTGTCTTCTCTGTGCCTGGGAAAGGTCTTACTTCAAAAGCTCCTCCACCGGGGCGTAATCATTGGCCACCACAAAGAGAAGGGTGGCTCCCCGGACCTCCAGCACCGCCTTTTCCAGCTTGGGGACCTCGCCCGGAAGGTAGCTCTTCATGTCTTCGGTCCGGTTGGCGATCCGGTTCTCAAAGTGGGTTTTGGCGTCGTCGGCGGCGTCGGTGTCAGAAAAGACAAAGACGGCCAGCTCCTCGGCGGTGGCTCCGGTGGAGCCGTAGACGGCGGCCTCGCTCACCTGATCCGGGTCCAGCTCATAGAGAGAGCACGCGATCTCCCGGTCGATCTCCTCCAGAGGCTCAGAGAAGGCAGAGGAGTCCAGCAGGGTCTGGGCATCGGCCGTGGTAAAGTCCCGGGGCGGGTCAGCCTCCTTCCCGCCGCAGGCGGTGAGAGAGAAAAAGAGCCCAGCCGAAAGCAAAACAGATAGTAATTTCTTCATATGAAATAACCTCCTGTATCAACCTTTTGGACCATCGCTTGGGGTGGGGGCCGGAGTCTGAACAGGCGCGGACTCCTGGGGGAGAGGGGACTCCGAAGGGGCAGGGGACTCCTCCGCCGGCTCGCCCTCCCCGGTGTGGCAGAGAAGATACTCCAGCCAGGCCTGGTAGCCCTCCTTCTTGAAGTGGACCCCGTCGTGGGTCATGTCGGCGGGAAGCTCCCAGGTGTCCGGATCCACCAAAGCCTCGGAGACGTTGACAAACCAGACCTCCTTATCGGCGCACATCTGGGCCAGGGCGTCGTTGTAGCTGGCGATGCTGTCGTTGGTCACATAGTAGGGTTGGCCATGAGATTTGCAGACCGCGGTGTTCACCGGCACAATGGATTGGATGTAGATGGTGGCGTTCTTTTGGGCCTTCCGGATCTGATCCACTAACTTGCCCATGGTCTCGGCATAGCCCTCGGCGTTAAAATAGCCCAGCTCGTTGACCCCAAGGGCGATGTAGACTTTACCGTATTGCTTACGCTCCAAAGCAGAGAGAACGGAATATTTCTCCTCCCCCGAGCCTAAAACGGCCTCCCGGTTTACCACCTCAAAGACGGTGAGCCCGGTGTGGACCAGATAGGTGCCGCCCTTGACTCCGCTGTACAGGTGGAACCCGTCGGTGCGGGAATCGCCGATAAAGACCGCGTCCTTGAACCAGGTGTCGGCATCGGCCGCCTCCCCCTTGGGGACGCTCTGGCTGTAATCGTGGTCGGTATCTTGGTCAGCCTTGGCGGTTGGGGTGGCTTCGGGCGGCGAGGAAGGCGTTTCCGTGGGAATGGGAGATTGGCCCGGCAGAGCCGGATCCCCGGGTGTTTCCGTGGGGGCCGCTGTGGGTGTGGGAGCCGGCGTAGGGACAGGTGTAGGGGTAGGGGTGACCTCCGGTGTGGCGGTTGGGGTGGGCTGAGCGGCCTGAGCCGGTCCCGGATAAAGCCCGGGATAGGTGAGATACCCCAGCAGCAAGGCGGTGAGGCAGAGCATAAGAGTCACCATCAAGGGCCTTGGGGGAGGGGAGTGGGGAGGACGGGAAGACCGGGAAGGCCGGGAAAGACGGGAAGGAACATGGGGAGAGGCGGGGCGGGGCATGGGATCAACTCCTAAAAGTTTAATAGGGCTTCATGGGCAGAAGACGGTGGGCGTTGAGGAACTCAGTGAGCTGGGCCAGATTTTCCACCTCGTAGGTGGGCTTGATGGCCCCGGGCTTGTCTGAGGGCCAATGGATCCACACGCTGTCCAGCTGGGCGTTGAAGGCACCCCGGATGTCGCTGGTGAGAGAATCGCCGATGACCAGCACTTTGCCTTTTTGGTTCCGGGCCCCCAGGGCGTCCAGGACCTTTTCAAAATAGATCTTTTCCGGCTTGCGGCAGCCCATTTCCTCGGAAATGAACACCCGGTCCCCGAAGTATTGGGCAATGGGAGAGTTGTTCAGCCGCTTGCGCTGAATGTCGGGGGCACCGTTGGTGATGAGGGCCAGAGTGTATTTCTGGGCCGCCCGGCGGCAGAGGGCTTCGGCGCCGGGGATCAGGGCGGCACACTGGGAGAGGGCGTTCATGTAGTAGCGGTTCCACTCCTCCGCCTCCCCCTGGACCTTCAGGGCGTCCATGAGAAGCACAAACCGGCGGACCGCAAGGGCCTCCCGGGAGATCTTTCCGTTTTCAAAGTCCTTCCACAGGCCGTCGTTAATCGCGTGGTAACACTTTTTCACCGGCGGTTCGGCGGGGATCTGGAAATGGAGGAGGGTCCGGGTAAGGGCGTGGTCCTCGGCAGTGTCGAAGTCGAAAAGGGTGTTGTCGGCGTCAAATAAAAGCCACTGGTAGGAATTCAAGCGCGATCCTCCTTTCTGAGGGCGATCCGGAGCCGCAGGGCGTGCCACATCCGCACAAAGGAGGACACCAGCAGCACGCCTACCGCCAGGGCTCCCGCAATGCCCAGGGTGTGAAGGAATGAGTCCAGAAACAGGGTGTTTTCCCCGTTGATGGCGTGTTCCATGGTATAGTAGACGCCGCCGCCGGGCACCAGGGGGAAGATCCCCACCAGCAGATACCCGGTCACGGGACAGCGGCGGATGCGGGCCATGATCTCGGAATAGGCGGCAATGACAATGGCGGCGCACAGGGTCTGGGTAATGTCGTTGCCCAGAGGGGCCGAGAGCAGGTAGACCAGCCACCCCAGCCCGCCTCCAAAGGCGCAGATGAGGATACCGGGCCCGTGGATATTATAGATGACCGCAAAGCCGCCGCTGGCCACACAGGCGGTAAAGACGGGAAACAGATATTGACTAAGGATCTCCATCTCTCACACCCCCCCGAACAACCGGAACAGCCCCAGGGAAAAGGCGGTGCCCAGGGCGATGGCGACGCCCACCAGAAGGGCGTCGGCGATCTTGGTGATGCCGGCCACCATGTCCCCCGCCATGACGTCCCGGATGGCATTGGTGAATATGATGCCGGGGACCAGGGCCATGAGGGCGCCGATGATGATGAGCTGATAATGTGCCCCCAAGCCCACCGTTACAAGGGTGAGAGCCAGCAGGCCGGAGAGAGCGGCCCCCGCCATGGACTTGAAGAAGAGGGAGGTACCCAGCTTGGTCATGGCCCAGAGGGCCAGACCGATACATAAACCGCACAGGCCGGAGCAGAAAGCGTCGGCCGGGGTGCCGCCGAAAAGAAGGCAGAAGGCGGCAGTGGCCACAAAGTGGGCCGCCAGGTTAAAGGGGAGGGAATAGGTCCTTTTGGTCTCCTGAATGGCGTCCAGCCGCTCCCGGGCCTCGCACAGGGAGGGCGGGTCCTGACACAGGTGGCGGCACAGGTCGTTGTACCGCTCCAGCAGGTCCACATCGGTGCCGTGGGAGGGCATGCGCCGCACCAGAGTGTGGGAGCGCCCGTCGGGGGAGGTGAAGGAGACGATGATGCAGTTGGGGATCACAAAGGGATCGGCCTCGGTAATGCCGTAAGCGTGAAGAAGACGGAAGATGGATTCCTCCACCCGGTAGATTTCGGCGCCGCTTTCCAAAAGGCCGTAGCCCAGATCGGCGGACAGATTGAGCAGGGCATCGTAGTCCATAAAAGCCCCCCTTTCCTAATCCACCAGTTTACTCTATTTTTCGCTGAGAGGCAAGGGGAAAGGAAGGGAAAAACGGGAAAAATCCGGGAAATTTTCCGGAACGATCCATGGCAAAAAAAGAGCCTCCGTGGAAAACGGAGGCTCGGGGCAGAAAAGGCTCAAAGGACTTCTTTCTCTTCGGCGGGGACGTTCTCATCCCGGGAGCAGGTGCGGGCCACCAAATACCGGGGCCGGCCCTTGAGCTCGTTGAAGATCTGAGCGATGTAGTAGCCGATAATGCCCAGGCTGATCATCAGGACGCTGCCGATGAGGAGAAGGAGCAGGATCACGGTGGTGAAGCCGTCGGCGGCGTTGCCCATGGCCCAGCGCACTAAGGTCTGGATCCCAAGGACCACCGCCAGGACCAGGGTAATACACCCTAACACAGTGACCGCCTGCATGGGGGCGGCCGAGAAGGAGGTGATGTTGGAGACGGCGTAGCGGATCAGGGACAGGGTGGACCAGTGGGTGGCCCCGCCCGCCCGTTCGGCCACCGAGAATTCCACCTCGGTAGTCTTAAAGCCCACCCAGCCCACCAGGGCCCGGAAGAAGGTGCTGTGCTCGGTGAGCCCCAAAAGGGCGTTGACCACCTTCCGGTCCATGAGCTTGAAGTCGGAGGCCCGGGACATGTCGATCTTCACCGCCTTGCTCATGATCTTGTAGAAGCACTTGGCGGCGAAGCCGTGGGCGGCGCTCTCCTTGCCCCGGCTGACCTTCACGCCGTTGATGACCTCCCAGCCCTCCTCCCAGAGCCGGTACATATCCACCAACTTCTCACAGGGGTGCTGAAGGTCGCAGTCAATGACGGCCACGCAGTCTCCCTTGGCGGCTTCCAGCCCGGCGAAGACGGCGGCCTCCTTGCCGAAGTTCCGGGAGAAGCTGAGGGCCCGGACGTTGGGGTCCTCCTGAACGGCCTTCCGGAGGCAGGGCCAGGTGTCGTCCTTGGAGCCGTCGTCCACAAAGACCAGCTCGTATGAAATGTTGGCCTCACGCAGAACGCCGGAAATGGTCCGGGCGGCGGTGAGGACCAGCTCGCCCTCGTTATAGGCGGGGATCACAACAGAAAGCATAGGGATACCTCGTTTCAGTGTTTCTTGAAAACCAGCTTACCGGTGAGATAATTGACCACCACCGTGACCACCGAGACCACGATCTTGGCGATGAACTCGTCCAGATGGAGGACCTCCACCATCAGGGCCAGAAGAAGGCTCTCCAGCACCAGGGAGAACACCCGGGAGAGCACAAAGGCCCCGGCTTCTTTTAGTCCCCGCTTGGCGGTGGAGTTATAAACAAAGGCGCCGTTGGCGAAGTAGGCGAAGGCCACCGCCCCGATCCAGGCCAGCACATTGGCAAGCTGGTAATTTTCCTTAAAGAAGGGGAAGAGAAAGATCAGGGGGGTGTAGATGAGGTAATTGACCAGGGTGGTGCAGCCCCCTACGATGAGGTAGTGCCACTGCTCCTGATACTTGTCCAAAAGAGATTTGATCTTATCTATCATGCCGGTTTTACACTTCCTGTAAAAAATCTGGAAAACAGTCGAAAGGCTGTCTTTTAGTTTACCACGAACCGGGAAAAAGGACAAGGGCAAAAATCAGCCCCCGCCGCCCATCATGGCCCGCCGCTCCCGGCACAGCTCTTGATAGAGGGCCGAGAGGGACCAGTTGGCGTTGGAGGGAGTGAGCACCGCCTTCAGGCACCCCTGGGGCACCCCGGCTTTCCGCAGGGCGGCCAGGAGGCTGTCCAGCTGGGCAGAGGAAAAGCCGCAGAGCACCAGCAGGGGCTCGGGGATGGATCCCGGGGAAGCGGGGGGAGCGGGTTTTCCGAAGGCCAGGGAGTCCAGGGCGCGGCCGGTCTCGCCCGGATCCACCGGGCGGAGGCGAAGCCCCCGGAGGGCGCAGAGCTTTTTGACGCCGTCGGCCCAGGGGGAGACGGCGGGGTCATAGAGAAGGACGACTTGCTTGGACAAGGGTGGGCCCCTCCTTTCGGCATAATGGTTGTTTTCCCTATTTTACCCCAAAAAAGAGGGCCTGTCCATCCTTTTCGGATGGGCAGGCCCTCAAAGCGTCAGAGGGCGGAGCTTTCGGTTTATTCCGGCTTGGAGAACCGGACAGGCAGGGGATTCTGCCGCTCGATCTCGTTGAAAATGGCGATCTGGGCCTTGACGTGCTCGGGGGTGATGAAGAGGGGCTTGCCCTCGGTCATGTGGGCGTAAAGGTCGTGGTAGAACCGGGAGGAGCACTTGCCGAAGGCGTTCATCACATCGGCGCTGACGGCCACGGTCTCCTCGTGCCACTTGATGTTGTTGGTGCAGTAAGCCGGGCTGCCGTCCGGCTTGTGGAGGGACTTGTGGTCCAGGGGGAACATGGGGCACTCCTCATCGGTGAAATACTTGTAGAGGATCTTGGAGGAGTAGACCTTCATGGCCCCGTGGGTACCGTAGATGTCGAACAGGCAGCCGTCGGCGTAGGCGTCCGAGGGGTTGACCTCCACCTCGAACTTCTTGCCGTCGGAATACTCCATCACGGCGAACATATAATCCTCGGCGTCGCCCACCGAGTTCCAGATCTCCATGCGGGAATAGATCTTGGGCAGCTCGTCCGAGCCGGCCAGGTGCATGATCTGCTCGATGGTGTGGGCGGCGTTGTTCCGCATGGCGCCGCCTTCCCGGTAGAGGAGGGTCTGCCAGTCGTAGCGGCGGGCAAAGAAGCTCTGCCGGGCCCGGACCAGCTTGATGTCGCCGATGACCTTCTTGTCCAGCAGCTCCAGCATCTTGTCGTAATAGTCGTTATAGCGGTACTGGTGGAAGATGGTGAAGACGCAGTTGTGGGCCTTGGCGGCGTCAATGAGCTGCTGGGCCTGCTCGGGAGTCTTGCAGAGGGGCTTTTCGCACAGCACATTGAGGCCGTGGTTCAGAAGATCCAGGGCCACGGGGAAGTGCTCGTTGGAGTAGGAGGCGTTGACCACTAAGTCGATGTCGTCCCGCTTGAAGAACTCCCGGTAGTCACTGTAGGTATCGCAGCCGAAGTGCTCCTTGGCCACGGCGGCCCGGGCGGGGTCGTATTCGGCCAGGGCCACCACGGTGCAGATGTCGTTGGCGGGGGAGCGGAGGAAAGCGCCGTGGATGTCGCAGCCGCTGCGGCCATAGCCGATGAGGGCAACTCTGAGCTTGTTCATGGGAGGGACCTCCTTGTATGTAAGATGGGTCTATTATACCAGCCTTTTGGCAAAAAAGGAAGGTCAAAACCAGTCGCCGTAGCCCATTTTGACCAGATTGTCCCGGGAGATGGCCAGGGATTCGTAGGGAGTGCGGCCATAGCATTGGTCCTGCTCGATCATAAAATACTTGCTGCCGTTCTCCACGCCGGCCTGAATGTAGGCGGGCATATCCAGCGCCCCCTCGCCCACCTCGGCAAACTGCTCCAACCCGGCAAAGAGGTCGTTGCCCGGAGCGATTTGGAAGTCCCGGGGCAGCAGGCCCACCCGGTAGTCCTTCAGGTGGAAGATGAGGATACGGTCCTTGAACTCGCTGACGTAGGCCGGGGTCATGCCGCCCCGGTGGAGCCAGTGGGTGTCCAGCTCGAAGCCCAGGGCCTTGGTGCGCTCCAGAAAGTGGCTCATCATGGGCTTGCCCTCATAGCGGTGGTATTCAAAGGTGTGGGCGTGGAAGTAGAGGTCGATGCCGTGCTCCTTCAGCTTCCGGGCGTAGTGCTCCATCTCATCGCAGGTCTGGAGCATCTCCTGGGGGGAGTGGACCAGGGAGAGGTCGATCATCCCCAGCCGCAGGACCTTGCAGTCAAGGGCGTGGCAGTCGGAGACGATCTTGTCGAAATCCTCCTCCAGGCTGTCCATGGGGATGTCGGCGCGGCCCTTGAAGGAGTTGCGGACCATGGCCGACATGGCCACGATCTCCATGCCCAGGTCCTTCTGGGCCCGGTTCATCTCCTCGATCACCGCGGGGGGCGTGGCGATCTGGGAGACCTCCACCGCGTGAAAGCCCATGCCGGTGAGCTTTTCCAGGACCGCGTACATACCGTGTTCCCGGATCTCCTGCTTGAGCATCATCATCTGGACGCCGATCTTGGCTTTTTTGTCCATCTTAAAATACCCCTTTCTGAATGTAGTCTTGTGGGAGAAATGCCGCTGTGCTATACTGAGTATAGCATATCCCGGGAATGGTGGACATTGCCGGATGTGGGAAAAAGATTGCTTTTTGTGCGAAAAGGGGGAGGGAGTATGGACCAGGTCAAATATCTCTATGATACCATGCGCCTTCCGCCGGGGAAGGAGTTTGGGATCCGGCGGAACGCGGAGCCGCCGGGGCGGCGGACCGAACTCCACTACCATGACCATTACGAGCTGATGTTCTGCCTCACCGGGCAGCTTCCCTACCGGGTGGAGGGCAGGTCCTATCTGCTTCAGCCCGGGACCGCCCTGCTCATTCGCCCCTATCAGCTCCACCAGGCCGTGACCTCCAAGGTGAGCGTGGAGCGGATCGCCCTCCGGTTTCAGGCGGGCCTGCCTGAGCGGCTGGGGGAGGGGGGATTGGACAGCATGGGGGAGCAGGCTTCCCGCCATGACGACCTGTTTCTTCTGGATGAGGAGACCCAAAAGCGGATCTATGGGGTGCTGCGTGACCTCCTCCGGGAGGAGGCGGAGGAGGAGCCCGGCCGGGCCCGGATGGAGGAGGCCCTGCTGACCCAGCTCTTTTTCTATCTCTACCGTGCCTCCCGGCAGGAGCGGGGGAAGACCCGGCTGCCGGAGGAGCGGCAGCTCCAGCAGGTCATTGAGTATATGGAGGGCCATTTGGAGGAGCCTATCTCCCTGGAGGAGCTGGCCGGGCGGTTTTATATGGACCGG
>JAGBDQ010000141.1 GCA_017937415.1 Oscillospiraceae bacterium | reverse complement strand
GAGCCAGAGCCAGAAGGGCGGGAAGCATTTTCTTCATAGATCCTTCTCCTTTCGTGGGGCAGGGGGCTTTTAGTCCCAAGCTGAATGGACAGGCCAGCGGAAGATCACATTGCCTTCCTTGTCCGTAAGGGTGGTCCATTCTTCTCCCGGAACATAGACCATTCCTCCCCGGACATCTCCATTCCCCACATCTGCCGCCAAAAGAGTTCCGTCTGTATCGTAGAGATCCGTTTTATTCCGGGAATATGCGTAAATAAATCCCTCTCCCGTGATCGTATCAGTATCCACAGTTCCATAGCTATAACCCATTATTTGGGCGACCTCGTTCCCCTCTAAATCGGTTATGGTCACGGTTGCCCCGTTCTCCTGCCACGAGTTTTTCACAAAAAAGGCCCTGTCTTCCGTTGCGTTGGTCAAATACCCACGGCCATGGACAAAAGAATGGATTTCATCTCCCCAAACCAAAATACTGTCCGTCCACGTTTCCCCATGGATCCAGCCGCTTGGCAGGAAGGAGTACTCACGGACGCCCTTGAGAGGACTTTCCACCGGCTTCAGCGCTTCGTCCAGTACGACCTTGATCTTTGTATAGTCTTCCGACACATACCAACGCCCCTCATGGTAGGTGGGCAATCTGTCGTTTCCTGTCAGACGGTAGTACTCGGTCAGCCGTTCCCCTTCCGTGTTGATAAAGTAGATGCCGGATTCGTCCCATACCGGGGCCGCGCCGTTGACAAAAGCCCCTACATCGATCAGTTCCGGTGCAATGGCCCACTCCCCCGTTTCGGCGTCCACATAGCCGTAACAGTAGTTTGCAGTGTTCCCCAGATCCTTGACCACCATGGCAGGAATCAGGCCGTCCCCGTACTGGTAGAGATCTCGGATCTCTTGGGGAAGAAGGTGAACCCCTCCCCGAGGATCAAATGCCATGTTGACCCAGCTATTTTCGCCATTCTCTCCCCGGAAGTAGATCTGTACTGAAACCCAGCCGGTTTTGGGATCCGCCGCAAAATGCATGATGGAAAAATAATTGCTGTCTGCTTGCCCTGCCAGGTCCAAAGTTCGCAGTTCCTTCCCAGTGTTCAGGTCCAAAAAGACAATATTGCCCTTTTCGTTTGTCACAGGGATCCCCTGACGGAGTATAAGGTCCGATCCTCTCTCCCATTCCCAGTCATACTGATAGAGAAAGTCGGTACACCAACTGCCATCTACGGCACAGAGGGCATACCTCCCCTCCGGGTGACCCTCTCCATCGTAAACAGTTTTTCCCAGGAGCATTGCCTTCGTCTGAGGCCCCACACAATGGGCGTTGTCATACGCCTCCAGGGGAGAAACACTGGTGAGCACCGGGTCCAATACCACCTCGCCGGTCAAAGTGACCAGCCCATAGAGCTCAAACCCCTCGTCGTACATACTGGCAAGCTCTTCCCCTACGGTAAGCTTCGTTCCTGCGAATGGGATCAAGGGCCCGTAGTCGTCCGCCGGGATGAGGGTGTCGGTAAAGCCCTCATACCGCCGGGTGTAGACTGCCTTGACGGGCTCATAGGGCTTCAGCTTGGACCAGTCGGTATGTACCCCGGAATAAACTGGGGCAGGCTCCGGTGTCGGTGTTGGCTCGGCCGTCTGGGTGGGGGTGGGCTCGGGAGTAGGGGCGGGCGTTTCCTCCGCAGCCGGGCCGCCGCAGGCGGACAGGAGCAAGGCCAGGGCCAGAAGGGCGGGAAGCAGCTTTTTCATGGGATCGCCCCT
>JAGBDQ010000140.1 GCA_017937415.1 Oscillospiraceae bacterium | reverse complement strand
CTCCGCGATACCCAGATCCTCTAAGAACATGGCCTTTTCGTCGGCGGGGAGCTCAGCGATCTCAGCCTCCAGCTTGGCGCACACCGGAATGACCTGGGCCCCCTCCTTGGCGGCCAGGTCCCGGACCTGCTGGTAGTAGGCCACACCTTCGGGGTCGGCGAAGCCGTCCTCGTCCAGGTTGGCGGCGTAGATCACCGGCTTGAGGGAGAGAAGCTCGCTGGTGGCGATGACCTCCCGCTCGTCCTCGTCGCACTCGAAGCTCCGGGCCGAGTTGCCGTCGTTGAGCCAGTCACGGAGCCGGGTGAAGAGCTCGGCCTCCTTAAGAAACTTCTTGTCCCCCTTGGCGGCGGTCTCGGCCTTCTTGATCCGCCGGTCCACCATCTCCACGTCGGCCAGGATCAGCTCCAGGTCGATGGCGGCAATGTCCCCCATGGGATCCACGGGCACGTTGAGGGAGGTGTTCTCCACCACGTGCATGATGTTCTCGTCGTCAAAGCAGCGCACCACATGGACGATGGCCGAGCACTCCCGGATGTTGGCCAGGAACTTGTTGCCCAGGCCGGCGCCCTTGGAGGCTCCCTTCACCAATCCCGCGATGTCCACGAACTCGATGACGGCGGGGGTGGTCTTTTTGGGCTGGTAGAGTTCGCTGAGCCAGTCCAGCCTCCCGTCGGGCACGGCCACCACGCCCACATTGGGGTCGATGGTGCAGAAGGGGTAGTTGGCGCTCTCCGCCCCGGCGTTGGTGATGGCGTTAAAGAGGGTGGACTTACCCACGTTGGGAAGTCCCACGATTCCTAATTTCATTTTTCTCTCTACCTCCTGATTTTTCAAGGGTTTGCGGTCTTTTGGAGATGGCGTTTACACCATTTTTACACCATTTGACTTACCGCTCCGCAAGGATCTCCCTGACCTTTCTTACAATGACAATGAGCCCGTACACCAGCAGCCCGCCCACGCAGCCCGCCGCCTCTGAGCCAAAGAGGATCACCAGAGCCGAGGAGAGCAGGAAGGCAAGAGGGCTGGGGCCCACTCCCACGGGCGCGCTGCCCAGGGAAACGGTATAGACGATCTCGCTGACGATAAAGCCCAGGAGCGCCAGAAGAAAGGGGAGCAGGATCAGGATGGGCCGCTCCACCTTGCGCCAGAGGATCACCTGGAGGACCAGCGCGTAAGCGACAACGATCTTTTCGGCATTCCAGCCTCCGCCGGACGCGTATCCAGCCGCCAGCAAAAAGGCTCCGGGGACCGCGGTATAAAGAAGCGTGATCAGCACAGCCGAGAGGGCCGGACGGCGGTCGGTAAAATCGGTTATCATCGTATCCCCCCTGTTGGACCTGGGTACGGGCCTTTCTCCGGCTATTATAGCGGACAAGAAAAGAAAAAGCAAGACATTCGGCCCGGTCTGTGATAAAATAAAGAAAACGGAGGTGCTTTTGTGGAAAAGCCATTTCTTTATTGGTGCCTGTGTGCCAGCGCGCTGGGCTTTGCCCTCATGGGCCTTGACAAGCACAAAGCCAAAGCCGGACAGTGGCGGATCAAGGAGCGGACCTTTTTCCTCATCGCTCTGCTGGGAGGCACCCCGGGAGCCATTTTGGGCATGTACGCCTTCCGGCATAAGACCCGGCACGGGAAGTTCAAATGGGGGCTGCCCGCCCTCCTGCTCCTCCAGTTGGGGCTTCTCTGGTTCCGGTGGGAATACGGCACCCAGCTTCTGTGAGCGGCTGGAACAAAAAGTCTTATCCCTTTCTCCTCTTTTTGCTTGACATTCTCCTCTGCCTTTCTTTATACTAAACACAGATGCGGAATTTTTATAAAACAGGAGGTCATTCCTATGAACAGACTGCAAGGTAAAGTAGCTATCGTCACCGGCTCCACCAGCGGCATCGGCATCGGCATCACCCGGCTCTACGCCGCCGAGGGCGCCCAGGTCATTGTGTGCGGACGCCGGGCCGAGAAGGGCCAGGGCGTGGTGGACAGCATTATTGCCGAGGGCGGCAAGGCCGCTTTCCACGCCATGGACATCACCGACCCCGCCAGCATCGAGAAGCTGGTGGAGGACACCGCCGCCACCTATGGCCACAT
>JAGBDQ010000139.1 GCA_017937415.1 Oscillospiraceae bacterium | reverse complement strand
TAAACGACGCTGCCATAGCTTCATAAATGCTCTCCATCAAAATCTGCGTTGCCTCGTCGTCGTCCGGGATGGATTCGGCAACGTAAACGATCTTGACGCCGCACTCCCTGAGCCGCTTTTTCGCAAGAACGGCGTCAATGCGGTCACGGGAGAGCCGGTCTGTTTTCCAGAGTATCAGGTACGCCGGCCTCAGTTTCTCCACCTCGTACAACATCAGTTGAAAGGCGGGCCGGTCGTCTCTGGTGCCGCTGTATGCGGGGTCGTCATACTCCTTGATGATGTGATACCCGTGGGCCTCCGCGTATTCATGGGCCGCGTCCTTCTGCTGGGTAATGCTGACATCCCGCTGTGCGTCCGAGCTGTATCGGTAGTAGCAGATGGCATTATTGCCGGGGTTCTGTGTAAATCTGTTGGCCGCGCCCATGTCAGCGCCTCCTTTCTTTTTCATAGGTTTCTTATATTATAGCACGGCGGAGGGGTGAAAACTATTCGCCATCTTCAACAAAGGAAAGGGCCGCCCTAAAGCGGCGGAGGCTCTGGGGTTTTGAAAAGGCCGTTTTGGGAGGTCGCAAAAATTCCCGGAAAAGATGGAATTTTTCGGTAGGTCTCGGAGGTGTTCAGGAGGGTGGAGACCCATTTCCCCGTCATTTTGACAAAAGAGAGAAAACGCCCGGAGGGCGTAAGAGCGTCAGCAATTCGGAGAATTGCGATAAGCGTACCAAACCGCTGACCCCGCCTTATGCTCACCCATCGACACCCACCCAGCCGCCCCACCGTGGCGGGCCACCCAGGGAGAGGGCCGCATACACCACCCTTTGAACAACAAAAGCCCCCAGCCGAAGCTGGGGGCTAAAGTGCGTTGGGAAAGATTTAGTTGTTGGGGTCGTAGGGCTTATTGCTCTCAATGTAGATCCGCTGGTTGGCGTTGTCCCAGCCCACGTTGAAGCCCAGGGCCTGGCCCAGATCCCGGAGCTTGTAGTAGGTGTAGCCCCCGTTCTGGTACTCAAAGCGGATGGCATCCAGATCTTGGGCCACGCTGTCCACATAGGTAGGCTCGTCCAGAGTGGTATAGGCCATAGGCTCATGGAAGGGGGCGGAGGAGGTGCCTCCATTGTAAGGGGTGTGGGAGGTCAGAAGCACCCGGCCATCGTAGCCCACATTGTACTGTCCGGCGGTGCCGTTCAGGGCCACGGCCAAGTCCACCAGACGTACATAGTTGGTGCCGCCGCCATCGGGGGAGTACATGGCAAAGGACACGTCCTTGCCGTCCACCTTCACGGTTTGAATATTCTCCTTTGCGGTCCCGGTGACTGTCATGGCCAAAATGCCCCATTTTTCATTTTTATCCCGGAACGAGGCAAAACCACCGGAAAAGCGGGGGTAATTCATAACGAGGAAATTAGGGTATGCACAGGGCACAATCTCTTTCCCCGTTTTGTCAACGAAGCCCCACTTGTAAAGAGGAGTACCAAGGGAGTCTTTTTCTCCGTCATCTATCGCCACTGCCGCCAGGCCGTTAGAGAATTCATTCGCGTTGTCATACCGGCAAGGAATAACCTCTCTCCCCATTGTATCAACAAATCCCCATTTCTTGCTTTTTTCATCACGAACTGGTATAAATCCCTCGGAAAACTTAAGCTCCATAATGTAATACTTGCCGGTGGGAACGATTTCCTTCCCCGTTTTGTCGATAATGCCATAATAATCGATGGATTCTCCGTTTGACCAATATTTACCACTGGGTACCACTATGATTGCCGCTCCGTCAGAAAAACTTCCTGCGTAGCTATACCGAAACGGAATGACGGTTTCGTTCCATTTGTTGATATAACCATCCAGTCCGGTCATTTCATCTTGCACTTCCGCAAGCCCTTCGGAAAACCCATGCCTTGGCGCTGACCCCGGAACACGAAGCAACTCTTTGCCAGTGGTATCGATCAAGCCCCACGCATCGTCCAGTGTCACGACTGCAATTCCGTCCTCAAATTTCCCGATGCTATTATACTTGCATGGGACCAACTCTTTCCCGGTGATATCGATCAAACCGTATTTTCCCTCCATAATGTGAGCACCATACATATCCTTTTCTCCTGTATCTACATAAATACCTACGACGGCGATCCCTTCCGAGAAGATTCCAACAGCATCATACGGCAAGGTGCAGGGAACCACCTCCCGGCCCGTGGTATCAATAATCCCGCACCCACTATCAGACTTTACCACCAGGGCAAGCCCCCCGGAAAAATCGGAGACCTCCTTATAGACGCAGGGAACGACCTCTTTCCCTGTCGTATCGATAAAGCCCCACTTACCCGTGGCCCAATTACCTTTTCGGACCGCCGCAAGGCCCTCGGAAAAACTTTTAACCACTTCATAGCGCTCCGGGGAAAGCACCCGACCTGTCTGATCGATCAAAGCACCTCCATCAACAACCGCAATACCATTAGAAAAGTTTTCAGCTGAGGTATATTGGAAGGGGATGGCTTCCTTACCGGTTCGGTCAATATACCCCCATTTGGTGTCCAGTTTCACCGCCGCAAGTCCCTCTGAAAAGCAGGGTCCATTATTCTTATTTGAACCGTACCTACAAGGAATAACTTCCTTCCCCGCCATATCAACAAATCCCCACTTGCCGTCCAATTTCACAGCAATAAGGCCCTCGTTGGCCTTTCCGACCTGCTCATATTTCGCCTCGGTAACTCCGGTCAACGTGAAGTCAGCCGCCAGGACCGCCGTTGGCATGATGGCAAAAGCCATCACAAGTGCCAAGATCAAAGATAGTACGCGCTTGTGTTTTTTCATATCATTTCCTCCTTGTGTGTTTTTGGGAGCCTTTCTCGGCAAGGTCGGCCCAGGGAGGCGGGGCGGAATGTCCCGCCTCCGGGGGCGTCCCCCACCGAGAAAATAAAAGCGGTGCAGGGATTTTCCCTACACCGCATAGCACACAAGCCCCAGCACGCATATTCTCCTTGAAAAGTCAGGGGGAAATGCGTATAATGGGGTTGGCGCAGTAATTCTGCTGTGTGGGAGGACGCTTCTCCTGCATAGGGCCTCAGGGTGCTACCAACACCCTGGGGCCTGCCTTTATTTCCTCGGCATACTTAATTATATCACCCTTTACCTCAAATGCAAGGGGTTTTTCCGCTCTGCCCTCCTTTCTTCAAGCCCTCACCCGGCGGCTCCGCCGCCCTCTCCCGGCTCCGCCGGGGAAACGAACCATCGCCCGCCGACCCCGCAGGGATCAGCGGGCGGTCTGTTATCGGCAACAAGAACAGGAGTTTTGCCGTAGGCAAAACCAAGCGGAGGGAACGTGCCAGTGGCACGTTCCCGAAGCGCAGTAAGCACCCCGCAGAGACAGGCTGTGCCTGTCGCAAGGGGCAGAGTTGCAACGACGTGCCGGTGGCACGTTGGGGCAACTCTGGGGGTGTCGGCTGTGCCGACCACACGGGCCACGAAGTGGGCCGCGTGTCACCCCTGCTTATCCTGTTCGGTGATTTTTGCCCTATT
>JAGBDQ010000138.1 GCA_017937415.1 Oscillospiraceae bacterium | reverse complement strand
CTTTGGCCGGCTTCAGGCCCGCCAGTCGGACCTGGAGCGCCGAAAAGAGCGGGTCATGGACTCCTACTTCGGCGGGGACATCTCCAAGGAGGAAATGCTTCAAATGAAGGCCAAATATGACGAGGAACTGGAAAAAATCAACGCCCAACTCCTCCAATATGCCGATATGGAGCGTGTCCAGGCAGAGCAGGCCAAGGGGCTTCAGGAGTTGGTCCAGACCATTCAGGCCTGCGTCACCTGCTCCGGGGAGGTTTTCGCCGAGGCCGTGGAGGAAATTGTGGTCTACGATGAATACATTACCATCAAGATCCGTTACTTACCCATAACTTTCCAGATTTGGTATTCCACCAGTGGGACACGGGAAAACTATACCACCAAGATCGAACGGTGGGAGGTCGTGTAAGCTGTTCCATGCACCAAAATCCCCCTGAACTCCTCACAGTAAGTTCAGGGGGATTTCCCAATATCGTCAATTTTCTCCTAATTTCATGCCTCATTTGTGAGATAATACACTTAGGCTCTTGATTTATCTCACAAACTATGGTATAAAATAGGAGATATATGGAGGTGGATAAGATGCGTACTTTTGATTACAGCAAATTGAAGGAGCGAACCTGGGACAGCGAGATCTTGGGGTATATCGCTCAGATCCACGAATACAAGGGCCGACAGGAGCTTTACCTGAAGCAAACCCCGGACACCCTGGACCGGCTCATCGAGATCGCCAAGATCCAAAGTACCGAGGCTTCCAACGAGATCGAGGGCATCCGCACCACCTCCACCCGGCTCAAGCAGCTCTGCGCCGAAAAAACGACCCCCAGGAACCGGGATGAGAAGGAGATCATGGGCTACCGGGATGTACTCAACACCATCCATGAGAGCTACGAATATATCCCCATTCGTTCAAGCTATATTCTCCAGCTCCACCGGGATCTCTACAAATATTCCGAAAAAGGGATCGGCGGTTCCTTCAAAAATACCCAGAACTATATCACCGCCACCGATGCCCAAGGAAACAGTGTGGTGTTGTTTACGCCCCTCCCCCCCTACGAAACGCCCGGGGCCATCGACGCCATCTGTGAAAGTCTCACCCGAGCCTTGGACACGCAGGAGCTTGACCCCTTGATCCTGATCCCCATCTTCATCCATGACTTTCTTTGCATTCATCCCTTCAACGATGGGAATGGCCGCATGAGCCGTCTGCTGACCACCCTGCTGCTCTACCGGACAGGCTATGTAGTGGGCAAGTATATCTCCTTGGAAAGCAAGATCGCCAAGAATAAAAATCTCTATTACGATGCCCTGGAGCAGTGCCAACAGGGCTGGTATGAGGGCAAAGAAGACCCCACCCCCTTTATCAAGTATCTCCTGGGCACCATTCTGGCCGCCTACCGTGACTTTGAGGAGCGGGTGGACCTGATGAGTCAAAAGCTCCCGGCCCTGGAGGTGGTTCGCAGAGCTGCCTATGGAAAAATTGGAAAAATCACCAAGGCGGATCTGATGGAGCGGTGCCCTACCCTCAGCAAATCCTCGGTGGAGGCTTCCATCAAAAAGCTGGTGGAAGAGGGTGAACTGGTCATGCACGGAAAAGGGCCAGCCACCTTCTACACCAGAAATGACATTTGATTCAACTTTATAAAATCCCTGGACTTCGCGAAATGAAGTCCAGGGATTTTTCCGGTCCCCGCCTTGGCAGGGACCGGTTACTTTTACTGCTGATTCAGATATTGCACATACCGGGTCAGGAGCGACGCGGCCTGGGCCCGGGTGGCGTTGCCCTTCGGGCGGAAGGAGCCGTCTCCGAATCCGTTGAGGATCCCGTTTTCCGCGGCCCAGCAGACCGCGTCCCGGGCGTAGCCGCTGACGCTTGCGGCGTCGCTGAACGGGAGCTGTGCGTCCGCTACGGCGGGACTGCCTGCATAGCGGTAAAGCATGGTGATAAATTGCTCCCGGGTCACCTGGCTCCCCGGATCCCGTCCGTCGCTGATCCCCTTGTCCACGGCCCAGGCGATCCCCTCTTTGTACGCGCTTCGGCCGGAAACCTCCACGCCGTCCAACCGGGCCAGCACCACTGTCAGCATGGCCCGGGTCATGGATTCGTTGGGAGCAAAGGTGTCCGCGGTGGTGCCCAGGAAAAGCTCCCGGGAGGTGACAAAGCGGATGTCATCCCCGGCCCAATGCTTTTCGGTATCCTCGAAGCTTTTGCTGTTGTCCCGGAACCTTACTACAGCCTCATCCGGGACGTTGAGAGTGATCTTTCCGTCTTCCACAAAGGCCGTTTTTACAATGTGTTCCGTGCCGTCCCGGTCTACAAAACAGGCAACGGTGGTGACGGCGCCTCCTTCTATGGGGATCTCCACCCGGACTGGCAGAGAAGCTCCCGTATGGATGGAAAGCTGGGCGTCATTTCCGGGCAGGGCCGGAATGGGAAGGGCAACGGCGGCGCCGGTATCCTCTTTTTGAGCCGGAAGGCGGACCTCCCCCCGGGCGCTGCCCTGGTCGACGTGAAGAGAGGCAGTCAGCCCATCGGCCTGCTTTATGGTGGTTTCCACGGGGCCATCGGGATGGGTGACCACCGTAAGTGTGGAGCCGTCGGGATGGGTCGTGGTTTCAGTGATGATCCCGGTACTCTTATCCGTTTTGGTGGAGGTGGTGGAGCCGTCCGGATTCTTGACGGTGTTTGTCTCCGTGTCCGAGCCGGAGGGGGAGCCGCCTCCCACAGAACAGCCGCCGGATGTCCCGCCTCCGGTAGGGCCTCCTCCGGTGGAACCGCCGCCAGTCGAATCGCCGCCGGTAGAGCCGCCCCCGGTGGAACCGCCGCCAGTCGAATCACCGTCAGACGAGCCGTCCCCGGTGGAATCTCCACCGGTAGAGTCACCTCCGCCGGTATTCCCGGAGTCGCCGCCGGAGGACACCTCAGCAATGGCAATGTCATAGGCCACTTCCATGCCGCCGTAGGTGACGGTCAGGGTCTGGCTGGCCGCGGCGGCGGAGGAGTCAAAGCCGCTGACCATCCCGGCGGCCACGGGCACGGTATAGGTTTTTCCGTCGCTCATGGTGACGGTCAGGGTCAGTCCGGTCACGTCCAGTGTGTCGCCCACCTGGTACTCGGTCTTGGCGGCGGGCGTGGCAATGGCGATGGATGTAACGGCAAGGGGGCCCTGGGGCACGGTCACCATAACGGCGGGGCCCGCCTTATAGTTGGTGCTTTGCGCTATGCGGACGTAGTAGTCGCCGGCGGGCAGACCGGCGGTCTCATTGGCCGCGCAAGGCTTTGCGCCGGTAAAGTCGGAGTTATCGGCATACTCCATGCCCGCGGTGGTGCCGATGATTTTGCCGTCGATTTTGCCGTAAGCGGTGGGGGCGGCGGCGCTCAGTCCGGCGGGGAGATTG
>JAGBDQ010000137.1 GCA_017937415.1 Oscillospiraceae bacterium | reverse complement strand
TAGGTGCCGTCGGCCTCACTCTCCTGGCCGAAGTTCACCGTCACCTTGTGATCCACATAGCCCCGCTCCAGAAGGCCGGGGGTGGTGGCTCCGTGGCCATACTCGTCCAGAGCCAGCACCACAACCCCCCGGCGGGCCAACTCGATGGCGTAGGCTGCGCAGGTCTCATGGTCATTCTGGTAGCCGTGGAGGAGAAGAACACCGGGAGCGGGGGTTGACTCTGTGGCCGTTTTGGGCACATAGAGCTTGTAGACCAGCTCTCCCGCGGGGCTGTCCATCCGGCCCTGGGTGACCCGGATGGATCCGTTATCGGTCTGGATCCGGTTGGCAAAGAACATGGACATCATGGAGACGCAGAGCAGAAGGACCAAAAGAAGGGCGGAACGGTTTTGCTTTCCTTTCATGATTCTCCCTCACTTTCCATCTGGTCAGACCAGATATTCATGAAAAAAGTATATCACATTTTTCAACATGAAGCAAGAAATACCTTTACTTATTGGAGATTTTTGTGTATAATGGAGATAGAATTCAATGGTACTGGTCAGACCACAGAACAGCGAGGAGGAGCAGATATGGAGTTTTCCGAGATCGTGGCCCCAACCGTCAAAGAGCTTTTCATTCGCCGGATCGAGGATTCTATCCTGTCCGGGGAACTGGCCATCGGAGAGCAGCTGCCCAGCGAGCGGGAGCTGGCCGAGCAGATGCACGTGAGCAAGACGGTGGTCCACGCCGGGATCACCGACATGGTCCGGAAGGGTTTTCTGGAGGTAGTGCCCCGGAAGGGGGTCTTTGTGGGGGACTATGCCAATAAGGGCAGTCTGGAAGCTCTCGTATCCATTATGCAGCACAATGGGGGACAGCTGGACGAGCGGAATGTCCGTTCCCTTCTGGAGATGCGCTACGCCATTGAGAGCGTGTGCCTGCTGCGGATCCTGGATCGGAAGGATCCACAGGTGACGGCCCGGCTGGGAGAGATCCTCCGGAAGGCAGAACAGGAGGCGGAGGCCCAAAGCCCTAACTGCGTCCGGCTGGCCGAATATTACTATACCTTCCACCATACCCTCTGCGCCGCCTCGGGCAATACCATCGCCCCCCTTATTATGAATGCCTTTCATGTCCCTGCTGTCCGGTTGTGGGCCAACTCCGCCCGGGCCCTGGGTCCGGCGGACAGCGTAGGCCGGCTCCACCGGTTCTACACCCTTATCTGCCAGGGAGAGAGGGAGAAGGCTCTGAAATACCTCCACTGGATGTCCTATGAGTCGGAGGAGATCGTACGGGAGAATGGATAGTCGCTTTTGAGGGGAGAGTCTCTTATGAAAATCGTGATCGCGCCTGATTCATTCAAAGGCAGCCTTTCCTCGGTGGAGGTCGTCACATTTGTGGAGGCCGCCATTCGGGCGGTGGACAAGGACGCCGAGATCGTCCGGCTCCCCATTGCGGACGGGGGAGAGGGAACGGTGGAAGCCTTCCGCCTTTCGGTGGGGGGAGAGGCCGATACCGAAACGGTCACCGGCCCCCTGGGGCAAAAGGTGCAGGCAAGCTACTGCATCCTGCCTGACGGCACAGCCGTCATTGAAATGGCCCAGGCCAGCGGGCTCACTCTTCTTCGGGAGGAGGAGCTGGACCCCGTTCGTGCCACTACTTACGGAACCGGTGAACTGATCCGTCATGCCCTGGACAGGGGCTGCCGCCAGTTTATCATCGGCATCGGCGGCAGCGCCACCAACGACGGCGGCGCCGGTATGGCCCGGGCTTTGGGGGCCCGGTTTCTGGACCGGGCGGGAAGAGAGCTCCCACCCGGAGGCGGGGCGCTGGACCGGCTGGACCGGATTGACTGTGACGGCCTGGACCGGCGGCTTTATGAAAGCCGGTTCCTGGTGGCCAGTGATGTGAGCAATGTCCTCTGCGGCCCGGAAGGGGCCACCGCCGTTTACGGCCCTCAGAAGGGTGTGACGCCCCAACTGATGGACAAGCTGGACGGCGCGCTGGCCAACTATGCCCGGGTCATCCGGGACCAGTTGGGGATCGATGTGGCCGACCGGCCTGCCGCCGGAGCCGCCGGCGGCCTGGGAGCGGGGCTCATGGCCTTTTGTCGGGCCCAGGTCCGGCCGGGGATCGACATTGTGCTGGACGCCGCCCGTTTTGAGGAGGCATTGGAGGGAGCCGACCTGGTCATTACCGGGGAGGGAAGAGTGGACGGCCAGTCGGCCCAGGGCAAGGTGCCCTTTGGAGTGGCCACTCGGGTAAAGCGGTTCGGACCCATCCCCGTAGTGGCGCTGGCCGGGTGCATAGGGGAGGGGGCCGAGCGGCTTTACGACTGCGGCGTGGACGCCATCGTTCCCATCTCGGACGGGTCCCTGACGGTGAAGGAATCCATGGCCCGGGCCGGCGAACTGGTGAAAAAGACCGCAGAAAAGCTCATCCGAAATTTTGAATCAGCTGGAACGCTGCAGGTTTAGGCGTATTCCTGCTGACCGATCAAAAAAGGAAACCGGCTATGCCCGCGCACGGACTTGCTCTTTCTGGAGAGAAAATGGATAAAATCCCCCCACATTGCCAAAAAACAGAAAATGTGACCTTGCTTTTCAGGCAGGAAATGGTATAATAAGGGGCGATGAGAATCTTTGGGAACCAAAGATGAAAAATAAGGAGGATCACCTTATGGCAAAAAAGTATGTCTACCAGTTTTCCGAAGGCAATGCCACCATGCGGGAGCTGCTGGGCGATAAGGGCGCCAACCTGGCCGAAATGACCAACATCGGCATGCCCGTGCCCCAGGGCTTCACCATTACTACCGAGGCCTGCACCCAGTACTACGAGGACGGTCAGAAGATCAACGACGAGATCATGGCCGAGATCTGGGAGCACGTGGCCAAGATGGAGGAGATCAACGGCAAGAAATTCGGGGACCTGAAGAACCCCCTGTTGGTCTCTGTCCGTTCGGGCGCCCGGGCCTCCAGGCCCGGCATGATGGACACCATTCTGAACCTGGGCCTCAACGACGAGGTGGT
>JAGBDQ010000010.1 GCA_017937415.1 Oscillospiraceae bacterium | reverse complement strand
TCGCTGCAATACACAGGACGGTCCGACTTAGGCTCAAAGGGGACCTTCGCCTCACCGCCGCAGCGAGCACAGGTGGCGGTAAAGTACTCACGGGGACCACGGGCAGCGGCTTTCCGTGCGTCGCGGCAGGCTTTGCACCGCTGGGGCTCGTTCTGGAATCCACGCTCAGCGTAAAATTCCTGTTCGCCAGCAGTAAACACAAACTCCTGACCACATTCCTTGCATACAAGTGTCTTGTCTTCGTACATAATTTTCCCTCTCCTTGAATCTTTGCCCCGCGGCTGGGGCAGTTGTAATATTGCGATCAGCTTACGCTGTTATCGCCGGGAAATAAGTTGGCCGCACCTTTGCGGCGGATCCGTTGGATCGCGTTGTCAATGGCCTTGACCTGCTTGCCAGTGAAAAACGCAATCTGAGAATAGGAAAGCCCGCCCAGATAGAGCCGCAGAACCTTTCCTTCAAAAGCAGAGAGCCCATCGGCCAGAGTGTCAGCATAAATTGAACGCTCTTCCCGGCCAATCAACATATCTTCCGGAGTTTCCTCAACCGTCATCTCCGGGGGATAGGGATCGATCTCAGAAAGATCAGAGCGGTCCAAGGAAACCGCCTGGTTCAAAGGCTCATGCTTCTCACTGAACGCTGAGCGGACAACCGAACGAAGCCTGTTAGTAACGCAAGTTTCAGCATAACGCTGAAATTTTACATCCCGCGTGGAGTCAAAAGTCCGAATCGCCGATAGGAGACCAATCAGCCCCTCTTGGATCAGGTCCTCCCTGTCACCACCAATTAAAAAGAAGGGGCGAGTGCAAACCCGAACCATTCTGCTGTATCTGACCACCAAGCATTCCTCTGCCTCAGAATCTCCTTCGGCAGCCAAAATACACAATTCTTCATCCGATTGTCGGGAAAGATATTTCATATCGTATCTACCTTTATGGTATAACAAATATTTTCACATTTGTCAAGAAAATTTTATGCAATATCATTCTAAAAGCAGAAAATGGTCAAAGGGTTTTTATGAGATTTGCCAAGTTTTGGGCTTGGAGCAGCGCCACAGACTCCTCTCTGGCCTCCACCATGACCCGAACCAGAGGTTCGGTACCTGAGGGACGGACCAATACCCGCCCACTTCCGTCCAGCTCTTGCTCAGTCTGCTGAATGGCAGCCTTGAGAGCCTGAGAGGCCATGATCTCCTCTTTTTTCTCTTTGGTAGCAACAGGTACATTGAGTAAAGTTTGGGGATACCTTACACAGAAAGAGACTGCCTCCGAAGGCTTCTTCCCCAGACTGTAAAGCACCGCCAGCAGCTGTAGCGCGGTAAGCTCTCCATCACCGGTAGTAGCATATTTGCGGAAGATGGTGTGTCCCGACTGCTCTCCACCCAGGACAAAGCCCCCCCGCTCCATCTCTTCCAACACATTACGGTCTCCCACGGCAGTACAAACCAGGTTCAGGCCATGCTCCTTGGCAAAGATGTGAAAGCCCAGATTGCTCATAACAGTAGCCACAAGGGTATGCTCGGGAAGCTCTCCCTTCTTCTCCAGTTCCATACCACATACTGCCATCACCTGGTCACCGTCGATCAGGATTCCATTTTCATCAACGGCAAGGCAGCGGTCAGCGTCTCCGTCAAAGGCAATACCCAGGTCATAATTCCCCGCCACCACCTGCTGGGCCAAATGGTCAATGTGGGTGGAACCGCAGTCCAGATTGATGTTGACCCCGTTAGGAGCTGCGTTGATAACGTCCGCGTGAAGATTCTGGAAGCGCGCAAAAAGCTGGGGGGCTGTTGCTGAGGCTGCCCCATTGGCGCAGTCCACCAGGATCCGCATACCGGCAAAGTCGGTATCTACCGTGCTGGCCAGATGGTCAATGTAAGCGTTCAGCTCCCGCTCATCACCGTATGTGACCTTACCAATGTCAGCGCCCTTACAAAGGGGCGGCTTTTTGTTGAAAAGGACAATGTCCTCGATTTCATTCTCCAAAGCGTCAGAAAGCTTAAAGCCTTGGGAGTTAAAGATCTTGATCCCGTTGTGTTCAAATGGATTGTGGGAAGCTGAGATCACAATTCCAGCGTCCGCCTTGCTATAAATGGTCAGATAGGCCACGCCCGGCGTAGGAATCACGCCCAGGTGAAGCACATTAGCACCGGCCGAGCACAGACCGGCAACCAAGGCTCCCTCCAGCAGGTCCGAAGAAATTCGGGTATCCTTTCCGATCACAAATAAAGGCTTTTTCTTCCCGGTATTTTTCGCAAGGACCTGGGCTGCAGCGCAGCCCACCTCAAAAGCTAACTCGGCATTCAGCGTCTCATTGACAATACCACGGATCCCGTCCGTTCCAAACAGTTTACCCAACTGAAAGTACCCCTTTCATTTATAAAGTCAGTTGCTCCATACCTGCAAACTTGATTCCCAGGTGGTCATAAGCCTTAGCAGTGACACAGCGTCCCCGGGGCGTACGGGTTAGGAAACCCAGCTGCATCAGATAGGGTTCATATACGTCCTCCAAGGTCACAGCTTCCTCGTTGATGGTGGCTGCAAGTGTCTCAAGTCCAACGGGGCCCCCCCGGTAGTTTTCAATAATGCTGAGCAGCATTCTCCGGTCCACGGCATCCAGGCCCAGATAGTCCACCTCCAGCGCTGATAAGGCCTCGTCTGCCACATTCCGGGTGATCACCCCTCCTGCCTTCACTTGGGCAAAGTCACGGACCCGCCGCAGCATACGGTTGGCGATTCGGGGGGTCCCCCGGCTCCGCTTGGCAATCTCCATGGCGCCGTCTGCCTCAATAGGAACCTCCAGGATCCCGGCAGAACGGGTCACGATCTTACTCAGTTCTTCCGGCGTGTATAACTCCAGCCGCAGAGTCACGCCAAACCGGTCCCGCAGGGGGGCTGAAAGCTGTCCAGCCCGTGTGGTGGCTCCGATGAGGGTGAACTTGGGCAGGTCCAGCCGGATGGAGTTCGCCGAAGGGCCTTTGCCAATAATAATGTCAATGGCATAGTCTTCCATAGCTGGATACAGGATCTCCTCCACCTGCCGGTTCAGACGATGGATCTCGTCCACAAAGAGAATATCGTTCTCCCCCAAGTTGGTGAGCAGAGCCGCCAAGTCTCCCGGTTTCTCAATCGCCGGACCCGAGGTAATGCGGATGTTGACCCCCATCTCGTTGGCGATGATCCCCGCCAAGGTGGTTTTACCCAAGCCGGGCGGGCCGTGAAGAAGCACGTGATCCAGGGGCTCATTCCGCATTTTGGCAGCTTGAATAAAGACCTCCAGATTACCCTTGGCCTTCTCCTGTCCAATGTATTCTATGAGAGTTTGAGGGCGTAAAGATCCCTCATTTTCATCGTCTCTGGTCAGCGTAGTGGCCACCAGGGGCTCCTCAGTCTCAAATCCGGTTTCAGAAAAATCAATGGCCACAAAATCACTTCTTTCTATTCTAAACTTGTTCCAGACTGACCGTTAGCGAAACAGGCTTCATCTTTGAAGTTAATTTATAATCCGGACGGGCCTCTACCGCAGTAAAAAACGCTTTAAAATCTCCGCCAAAATCATAACTCCAAAGATTCGCTCGTAAATCTGTTTCAACCTCCGGCGGAAAATTCAGGTCAAAACACAGTTGCAGCATATCATCATCTTCACCCGTACCACAAATAAACTGCCGAACCAAATGCCACTGGAAAGCCCGACTACCATCTGGCAACCAACAATATGGCCCAATTTCCCATAATATCGCATCGTCATTACACTCAAACTGATATTTTAAGCAGAATTCCTTGAAGGCTTTCCATGCAAGGTCAAGGTCCGGGTATTCCATAGAAAAATTCTTTTTTTGTAAGAACTCAGTAAGCAATGATGCCGCCTGTGCCACTGAATGTTTTTCCTCTTTTTTATTCTTCAATTCCCCCAAAAGATCATTCAGAAAGCCCATTACACAGTTCCTCCATTAATTCTACCAGTTTGTCCAAAAAGGCTTCCTCGCCAAAAGTATTCAGCTTAAAAAACACGGCTTGGCTGCCTCCCGAGGTGATCGCCGAAAGAAACAGTTCTTTCCCCTGCCCTACCAGGGTCAGATTCAGGCTTACACGATTATTCCCGGTGTAGCTAAACCGCTCATAGACCCGAACCGCGCAGCGGACATCCCCGGCGGCATAGTCGCTGCCGTCCTCATAGGAGGCGGAGGTGCTGCCCTCCAAAATTCCATCGTGCAAGTGCTCCAAAACACTGTCAAAATCCCCAGTGAAATGGTGCTCATATCGTGCCATTTCTTACTTCACCATCCTCTTAAGGGCCTGCTTAATGATGGCCTCCAGCGGCAGGCTCTCCAACTCGATCCCCTTCAGGGCCACAGCGATTTCGCTCTGGGAATATCCCAACACAGCCAATGCGGCGCTTGCCTCGCTGACCTTGTTCTCTGGAATGACCGTGACACCGGTACCGCCGTAGGCCTCCCCTGTAGATCCGCCCAACTGTCCCTTAGCCAGCTTATCCTTCAGCTCCAGGATGATCCGCTGGGCGATTTTCTTCCCGATCCCCGGGGCGGCAGTCAATGCCTTTTCATCCCCAGTGATGATGGCCAGGGCCAACCGCTCAGGCGGCGTGGATGACAGAATGGAAAGGGCAGCCTTAGGTCCAACACCAGAGACCCCGATCAGCATTTCAAAGCAATTCAGTTCTTCTTCGGTGGCAAAGCCATAAAGTTCCATGGCATCTTCCCTGACATTCAAGTGGGTGTAAAGTTTTCCTGGTTTACCCACTGTCAGGGCCCCCAGGGTAACATTTGTGGTCCGGCAGGCATACCCCACCCCGCCGCAGTCGATTACCGCAAGGTATGGGGCAACATGGGCCACAACCCCGTTCAAATAGTAAAACATATCCATCTCTCCTATTTCTTTCTGACCTCATACCGCCCCGAACCCGGCCTGGCCGCTTCGGAGCTTTGAAGCCGGGACGTAAATGTCCTGGCATGACAAAGGGCTATGGCCACTGCGTCGGCGGCATCATCCGGCTTGGGAACCGCTTTCAGGTTCAGAAGCCGTTTCACCATATCCATGACCTGCCGTTTTTCAGCCTTTCCGTAGCCTGTAACCGCCATTTTTACCTCAGGAGGGGTATATTCATAAATGGGAACTCCCGCCCGCTCCGCGGCCGCTAAAATGACTCCACGGGCCTGAGCGACCCCGATGCCGGTGGTGATATTGTTGGTAAAAAATAGTTCCTCTACTGCCATAGCATCCGGTCGAAAGGTGTCAAACAACTGGGCCATATCATTCTCGATCTGTAATAACCGAGTAGGCAGGGACAGCCCCGCCGGGGTGGTAATGGCGCCGCAGGCTTGAAGTGTCTGCTTTCCCCCCTCGGAATGAAGAGCCCCGAAGCCTACGATGGCGAAGCCCGGATCAATGCCCAAAATAACCATATCTCCGCCCCTCCTGCCGGTCGAACCTGATATACAGTTATTTTACCATGTTTTTGCTCCCTGCGCAACAAAAAAGGCAGCGCCAGACAAGAAAATGCGGCGGAAGGAAGCTTCCCCTCCGCCGCATGTACATCTTTTTACAGATCGGCTCCTCCGAAGAAGCGGTCATGAGTCACCTT
>JAGBDQ010000136.1 GCA_017937415.1 Oscillospiraceae bacterium | reverse complement strand
TCGGCGGTCATGATCTCGGTCTCCTTGGAGGCGGTGCCGTTGCCGATGGCGATGACCTCCACGGCGTGCTTTTTTATGAGTTTCGCCAGGGCGGCAATGGCCTCCTGTTTCTGCCGCTCCCCGAAGGTGGGGTACACCACAGCGGTGTCCAGCACCTTGCCCGTGGGGTCCACCACCGCCACCTTGCAGCCGTTGCGGTAGCCCGGGTCCAGGCCCATGGCCACCTTGCCCTTCACGGGGGGCTGCATCAGGAGGGGCTTCAAATTCAGGGCGAACTGGCCGATGGCCCCCTCGTTGGCATTATCGGTGAGGGTGTTCCGGATCTCCCGCTCCAGAGAGGGGTAGATGAGCCGGTCGTAGGAGTCCTCGGCGGCGGCCCGGACAAATTCCGTGGCGGGAGAGCCGGGGTGGACCACTGCCTTGCAGAGAAGGGGCAGGGACTGCTCCCGCTCGGTAAGCACGTCCACCTTCAGCCACTCCTCCCGCTCCCCCCGGTTGATGGCCAGGATCTGGTGGCCCTGAAGCCGGGCCACCGGCTGCTTGAAGTCGTAGTAGAGCCGGTAGACGCTGTCCTCCTCCTTTGTTGCCTGGGAAGAAAGGACGCTGTGTTTGAGCATATACTCCCGCAGCAGCTTGCGCACCTCGGCGTCATCGGAGATCATCTCGGCGATGATGTCATTGGCCCCCTGGAGGGCATCCTCGACAGTTTCCACACCCTTTTCCGGGTCGATGTATTCCGCCGCCGCGGCGGAAGGCTCGGGGCAGTCGGGGGCCTGGGCGAAGAGGAGGAGGGCCAAAGGCTCCAGCCCCTTCTCCTTGGCCACGGTGGCCCGGGTGCGCCGCTTCTGCTTGTAGGGACGGTACAGGTCCTCCACCTCGGCCAGGGTGGCGGCGTTGTCGATGGCGGCGGACAGCTCCTCGGTGAGCTTGCCCTGCTCCTCGATGGAGTGCTTGACCTCCTCCCGCCGCTTGTCCAGATTGCGGAGGTAGTTCAAACGGTCCTCCAGGTTCCGCAGCACCGTGTCGTCCATGGCCCCGTGCATCTCCTTGCGGTACCGGGCAATGAAGGGGATGGTGTTGCCCTCGTCCAGAAGTGTGACCACGTTGTTCACATAGTTTTCCGGCTGGTTCAGCTCGGCGGCCAGAATTTTGATCAGTTTATCCATAGCAGTTTCTCCTTGGTGAAAAATGGTAGGTTTATTATACCGGAATTTTCCCCTTAAGGCAAGGAAAAGCCTCCCGCGATGGGAGGCTTTTCTGATCCTTTATTCCTCGTTCCAGCCCTTGCACACATCCACCCAGGAATCGTAGCCGGAGTATCGTTCCAGCTCGGAGATGGTGAGCTCGATGGCGCTGTTGCTGCTGCCGCAGGCGGGGAACACCGTCTCAAACCGCTTGAGGGACTCGTCCAGGTAGACCCTCACCCCCTCCTTCACAGCGAAGGGGCACACACCGCCCACGGCGTGGCCCACCAGGTCCTCCGCCTCGGCCGGGGTGAGCATCTTCGCCTTGGTGCCGAATTGAGCCTTGTATTTGGGGTTGTCGATCTTGGCGTCCCCGGCGGCCACGATCAGAATGGGCTTGTCCTCCACTGAGAAGGACAGGGTCTTGGCGATCCGGCAGGGCTCGCAGCCCAGGGCCTGGGCCGCCAGCTCCACCGTGGCGCTGGACACCTGGAACTCCAGGATCCGGTCCGCCATACCGTACCCCTCAAAATACGCCCTTACTTTCTCAATAGCCATGCGCTGCTCCTCCTCATCAAATCATCTGTTCAGATCCCCAGCCAGTTTTTCAGTTCCGCAAGGTCGGGGGCGATGTGGACGTGGGGGTACGCCCCGAAGTCCCCGGCGGGGGTGGTGCCGTTGAGGACGGCGCAGAAGTCCACCCCGGCGTTCCGGGCGGTCTGGGCGTCGATGACAGTGTCCCCGCAGTAGAGGGCCCTGGTCCGGTCCACCCCTAATTGCTCCAAGGCCAGCAGGGTCCCCTGGGGATCCGGCTTGGAGGGAAGGCCCATGCCGCCCCCCACCACCTGGTCCACCAGGTCCCCGATCCCAGTATTCCCCAGGATAGCGTGGAGGGAGTCCATGTTCTTGGTGCTGACGATAGCCGTCTTGGCTCCCTGCTCCTTCAGGGCCTTCAGCAGCTCATGAGCCCCGGGAAAAAGCTTCACCGCCCCCTGGGCCTGCAGGTCCCGGGCCATGGGATGAAAGAGGGAGTAAAACCGCTGCCCCTCCTCGGGCCTGTGGTCCCCGGTGAGAAGGGCATAGGCCTCGGTGACCACCATTCCGATGGTGCCCCGCACCGCCTCCAGGTCGGGCTTAGGGTAGCCCATGGTGGTCAGGCCGTGGACAAAGCCGGCGTAGATGGCCTCGGTGGCATCCCCCAGAGTATAGTCGAAATCAAAGAGCACGGCGTCGTAGTTCATACAGCTTCCCTCCCGAATTTTTTCTCATTATAGGATACCCTCCCTCCCCTGTCAACCGCCAATTTTCCCGCCGACCGAAAACCTTTATGTTTTCTTCACCTTCCCTCAAGGAACTCTTGGGTTTTTCCTGTTATACTTTTTTTACCAACACAAGGGAGGACAAATCATGGAACCTATCCTGACAGTATCAGGGCTCGCTAAAACATACGGCGGAAAGGGGACCCACACCAACGCCCTCCGGGGGCTGGATCTGAAGATCTTTCCCGGGGAGTTCGTGGGGGTCATGGGCCCCTCGGGCAGCGGCAAGACCACCTTTCTCAACTGTATCTCCACCATCGACTCCCCCACCGCAGGCGCCATCACGGTGGACGGCACCGATCTGACAAAGCTCCGCGGCAAGGCCCTCTCCCGGTTCCGCCGGGAGAGGCTGGGCTTCATTTTCCAGGACTGCAACCTGCTGGACACCCTCACAGGCCTTGAGAACATCGCCCTGGCCCTCACCATCTCGGGCTATGACCCCCGGAAGGTGGAAAAGCGGGCCAAAGAGGCCGCCCGGCTTTTGGGGGTGGAGGAGGTGCTGGACAAGTACCCCTACCAGATGTCGGGTGGCCAGCAGCAGCGGGTGGCCGCCGCCCGGGCCATAGTGACCCGACCCGCCCTCATTCTGGCCGACGAACCCACCGGAGCTTTGGACTCCAAGGCCGCCGGTCTCCTTCTGCAGCAGCTTGACGCTCTCAACCGGGAGGAGGGAGCCACCATCCTCATGGTGACCCACGACGCCTTCACCGCCTCCTGGTGCCGGCGGATCCTCTTCCTGCAGGACGGCAAACTCTACCGGGAGATCCTCCGACGCGGGGAGGACCGGAGCACCTTCTTCCGGGAGATCCTCTCGGTGGTAAGCGAGCTGGGAGGTGACGTAGACCATGCTCTCTAAGCTGGCCCTTCGGAATGTACGGCGGAGCATCAAGGACTACGCCGTCTACTTCCTCACCCTCACCTTCGGCGTCTGCCTCTTTTACGCCTTCAGCTCCTTAGAGGGGCAGAGCGTCATATCCTTCCTGAATGGCCACGACCAGAAGCACCTGGTGGAAAGCATCTTCCTGCTGGTGGATGTGTTCTCCGCCTTTGTCTCGGTGGTCTTAGCGGGGCTTATCCTCTACGCCAACCAGTTCCTTATGAAGCGACGGAAGCGGGAGCTGGGCACTTACTTCATGCTGGGCATGGACACCGGCAAGGTCTCCCGGCTTTTGGTGGGCGAGACCCTTCTCATTGGCCTTGCCGCCCTTCTCTCCGGTCTGGCTCTGGGCATCTTCGCCTCCTGGGCACTGGATAAGCTCACCATGGCCATGTTCATGGCCGCGCCCCCCGACCTTTTTTCCTTCCATATCTCTCTGGGGGCGGTGGTCAAGACCGTCCTCTACTTCGGGGTCATCTTTCTTGTGGTCATGCTCTTTACCGGGGTGAGCGTCTCCCGGTCCTCCCTCATCGACCTGATCCGCAGCGGCCGGCAGAACGAGGAGATGTCCCAGCGGTCCCTTCCCCTTTCGGTGGCCCTCTTCCTGCTGGGCTGTGTCTCCTTAGGGACGGCCTACGCCATCCTTCTGGTCCGGGGACTGCTCAATATCGACCTTCTCTGGTTCATCATGCTGGGCTTGGGCACCCTGGGGACCTTCCTCATTTTCCGCTCCCTCTCGGGCTTCCTCCTGCGGCTCACCAAGGGCCACCCCAGCTATTACAAGGGGCTCAATATGTTCGTCCTCCGGCAGTGGAGCGGCAAGGTCCACACCAACTGCCTGTCCAACACGGTGATCTGCATTCTCCTTCTTCTGGCCATGGGAGTCACCGCCTGCTCGGTGGGCCTCAACGACACCATCACCTCAGCCACCTGGGCCGATTCCCCCTTTGACCTCTCCCTGTCCATCTATCCCCCGGACGAGGGGGATTTCACCCCCGTCGACCCCATGGGCGTTTGGGGCCCCGCCGGACTGGACCCCAACGAGGTCTTTTCCCAGGCCGAGAGCTTCTCCCTCTACTACAATGACCGGGAGCTCACCGGGGAGACCGGCTACCCCGGGGTGATCTCCCGCTCAGACTACAACAAAGCCATGGCCGCCCGTGGCCTCACTCCCATGGAGGATCCCCTTCCCGCCGCCTCCCGGGAAGCCATAGACAACAACTACGGTCCCGGACGGGTGTTGGTGGCGGAGGACGCTCTGGTGTCCCGGCTGGAGCTGAGCCGCAAGGTGATCAACTTCACCTTCCGGGGAGACGCCTATGCCGCCTACGAACAGGTGAAGGCGGCCATCGCTCCCCTGGCCGAGTCAGGCAGCCTGAGCCTGTGGGCCAACTTCCGGCTGGACAACTACTTTGACCTGATGGGCTCCAAGCTGATGGTCCTCTATATGGGCCTTTACCTGGGCTTGGTGTTCCTGGTCACCGCCGGGGCGGTGCTGGCCCTCCAGCAGCTTTCCCAGGCCGCTGACAATGTCCGCCGATATGAGCTCCTCTCCAAGCTGGGTGCGCCCCGGGCCATGCGCCGGGGGGCCATGATCCGTCAGGTAGGTCTGGCCTTCCTTCTTCCTCTGGCTCTGGGACTTATTCACACCCTGGTGGGTATGACGGCGGCCAACCAGATCATCAACTCGGTGGGTCATGTGGATTCCCTCCACTCCAGTATGCTCACCGCCGCCTTCCTGCTCCTCATTTACGGCGGGTATTTCCTGTGTACCTGCCTGGGTGCCTGGAGGACGGTAAAAAGCGAAGATTGACAAATAGCCAGCCCCCGGGCAATGCCGGGGGCTGGCCATTCAACTGTTTTCTTCCAGTAGCAGCCGCTTGGCGCCGTAGCGCAGACAGCGGCGCAGGGTCTGCTCCCCCCGGCGGATGGTCCGGGAGACCGTAGACTTGTCCACTCCCATCTGTCTTCCGATCTCCACCATGTTCAGCCCCTGGCCGTAATAGAGGAGCATATACTCCCGCTGCTTGTCGGTAATGTCCTCGTGGAGGGCCCGCCACAGGGCCAGCTTGACCCGGCTCATCTCCTCGGTGTTGGTGTTCTCCTCGGAGAGCATCCGGGCGTAATGCGCCATATCGGCGGCATACAAGCCGCCTCTTCTGTATCGTGTTCCTGCCATATCGTCCTCACGACCTCCTAAAATCAAGTAATCGAATATTTCTCACAAATGCGGTAACCGGGCTGGTAATACCGTTCGCAAATCACCGCCATGTCCCGCACATCCCTTCGCATGGCCTCCAAAAGCCGCAGCCGGTCGGCCTTGGCGATGGCCTCCTCCTCGGTGCGCTCAGGCAGCTCGCTTACCAATTGGATGCGATGGCGGAGGGTATCCGCCTGGTTGCGGTAGCTCACCGCCAGTTCCTGCAGGGTCATACCCATTCCTCCTTTATCATCTGTGTTCACTCTTCAGCGAATTTTCAAAAATAAGTACAACTTTTCCTTGACAACCACCAACGTATCTGTTAGAATGGTTTCTGCTGTTGGACAGCCTTGCTGGTCTGCTGGTTTAGCTCAGTTGGTAGAGCAGCTGATTTGTAATCAG
>JAGBDQ010000135.1 GCA_017937415.1 Oscillospiraceae bacterium | reverse complement strand
TAGAAAAAGAACGATGTTAAGTCTTTCGACTCGACATCGTTCTTTTCGTAGTTGTTTTCCAACCCTGTCAGACAGATGCCGCAAAATAGTAATTTTTTAGAATTACTGTCTTACGAGCACCCGTCTAACGCCCCGCCCTTTTTCAGTCGGTGATCTCTACCGAGACCCGGGTACCCTTGCGCTGACCAACCGAACGCATGAGGACGCGGATCCACTTGGCGATGCGGCCCTGACGGCCGATCACCTTGCCCATGTCCTCGGGGGCCACCTGCAGCTCCAAAACGGTCTCCCCGTTCAGGACCTGCTCGGAGACCACCACGGCGTCAGGGTTGTCCACCAGACTCCGGGCAATGTAGGTGAGGAGTTCTTTCATGTGTGACAGTCCTCCTCTTACAGAGCGCCGGCTTTTTTCAGCAGAGCCCGAACAGTCTCGGTGGGCTGAGCGCCGGTCTTGACCCAGGCCTGGGCCCGGTCGGTGTCCACCTTCAGAAGGGCAGGCTCCTGAGTGGGATCATAGGTGCCGATCTCCTCGATGAACCGACCGTCCCGGGGATAACGAGAGTCAGCCACCACGATGCGATAGAAGGGGTTCTTCTTGGCACCCATTCGACGCAGACGAATTTTGACCATGTTATTTTCACCTCCATAAGATTTTCATAGCATATCTGGAAACGCTCGAAGAACGCTTGCCAACATTAAAAGAATCTGCCCCGCTGCCTTTGACCGCCCATTCCCATGCCGGGAAAGCGGCCCTTTTTGGCCATCTTGCGGAACTTGGGACTGTTGAACTGCTTGGTCATTTGGAGCATGGCGTCATACTGCTTCAGAAGCCGGTTCACATCCACAACCTGGACTCCGGCACCTGCGGCCACCCGCTTTTTTCGGCTGTTGTTCAGCAGGGAGGGCTCCTCCCGCTCCGCCGGAGTCATGGAGAGGATAATGGCTTCGGTACGGCCCAAGGCCTTCTCATCTACCTTGGCCCCCTGAAGCGCCTTGGCGTCCACGCCGGGAAGCATTCCGGCCAAGTCTCCTAAGTTGCCCATGTTTTTCATCTGGGAGAGCTGGTCGTAGAGGTCGTTCAGGGTGAACTTGTTCTGCTTCAGCCGCTCCATCTGCTCCTGGGCCTTCTGCATATCGAAGGACTCCTGAGCCTTTTCGATGAGGGTGAGCACGTCTCCCATGCCCAGGATCCGGGAGGCCATCCGGTCCGGGTGGAAGACCTCCACCTGGTCCAGTTTCTCTCCGGTACCTACGAACTTGATGGGCTTGCCGGTCACTGCCCGAATGGAGAGGGCAGCGCCGCCCCGGGCGTCGCCGTCCAGCTTGGTGAGCATGACGCCGGTCAGGTCCAGCGCGTCGTCAAAAGCCTTGGCGGCGTTCACCGCATCCTGGCCGATCATGGCGTCCACCACCAACAGGATCTCGGTGGGGGAGACGGCAGCCTTGATGTTTTTGAGCTCATCCATCAAAGCCTCGTCCACATGGAGCCGTCCGGCGGTATCCAAGAACACCAAGTCGTTGCCGTGCTTATTGGCGTGGTCAATGGCGGCCTTGGCAATGTCCACCGGGTCGATCTGCCCCATCTGGAACACCGGGATCCCTAACTGCTCGCCCACCACCTCCAACTGGTGAATGGCGGCGGGGCGGTAGACGTCACAGGCTGCCAGCAAGGGCCGCTTGCCCTGCTTCTTCATAAATCCGGCCAGCTTGGCCGCGTTGGTGGTCTTGCCCGCGCCCTGAAGGCCTACCATCATCACAACGGTGGGGGGCTTGGGGGAGATAGTCAGCTTGGCGTCCTCGCCGCCCATGAGGGAGGTAAGCTCCTCGTTGACGATCTTTACGATCATCTGGGCGGGGGAGAGGGCCTCCAGCACGTCGGCGCCGATGGCGCGCTCGGTGACCTTGGCCACAAAGTCCTTGACCACCTTATAGCTGACGTCGGCCTCTAAGAGCGCCATACGGATCTCCCGCATGGCCTCCTTCACATCGGCCTCGGTGAGCCGTCCCTTGCCCCGGAGACGCTTGAAGGCGCTGTTGAGTTTTTCGGTCAATCCTTCAAAGGCCATGTCTTACTCCTGCCGCAGGGCGGCCAGCGCGGTTTTGAGCTGGACGCACAGGGCCTCCAGCGCGTTGTCCTGATACTTGTCTGAATTGAGCTGGGCAATGCCGTCCACCGTGTCTTCCATGGCGGCAAGCTCCTCCTGCATCTTGTGAAACCGCTTGATGATGCCGGTCTTGTCCTCCAGCTCGGTGAGGGTGGCCTCGGCCCGGACGATCACGTCCCGGACTCCCTGGCGGGAGATGCCGTAGTTTTCCGCGATCTCGGCCAGGGACAGGTCCTCGTTATAGTAGAGGTCGTAAAATTCCTTCTGCCGGTCGGTGAGCATATCGCCGTAAAAATCGTAGAGCATGGTCATGCGGTAAGCCTGATTTTTCACTCTTAGGCACCTCCTCAACAGAAAATGTAAAGTTAATGTGCTTTACAACAGTAACTATGATACTATATTTTGTGGAGGTTGTCAAGTGGAGCAGGAGCATTTTTTCAAAAATTCCACTTGCCAAACGGGGAGAAAGCCTGTATAATGAGAAACCGACAACAGAATATGCCGGTGTGATGGAATTGGTAGACGTACTTGACTCAAAATCAAGCGCCGCAAGGCGTGCCGGTTCGAGTCCGGCCACCGGCACCACGTCGCCGCAAGCGTCATATCGCTTGCGGCGACTTTTTTCAAAGATGTGAGGATATATGGATGGACAGGACAAATCATAACTTGATCTCAAATATCCCGGAAATATCCGCGATTTACTTTGCGCTGCTGCAATGCGGGTATGATTATTACTCCATTGAGCGAGGCAGGGAGCATAACGATACCGTTCGTTCCTTTGTCGGCAGCGGGGCCGTTCCGTCTTTCTTCTGTGGGATAAAGCAGAACACTTGCGAAGTCTACCCCTACTGGCCCCGTGCCGCCATATTGGAAACGGCCTCATTCTATCTTTCGCCCGATCATTTGCGGTTCCGGGAGTATGACGCTTTCCGCGAACGCATCATGCTCGCTGGCAACATTGCAGACGGCGAGCGAAATCAAGCGTTATGGACGTGGATCGCAGAGTTTCCGGCGGCACTTTCCCAAGTTCTTGAGAGCGATGCCTATCAACGCTACCTGGAGTGGGAAAACCGATGGATCGCTGAACAGAATGTTAAGTATGAAAAGGAACTGAGCCTGATCCAAAGATGTCTGGATATGTGCGTGAGCAAATATGGTTCTCCAGTGCGGGAGCTCCAAATCGTTATCAACCCAATCAAGTGTGTATATTCCGCCGACTACCACCTGGCCGGAGACCGTTTCGTATTCAGTTCCGGCGACTTTCGGCTCGACTCTGTGATACATGAATTTCTCCACCATGTTGTTCATCCTGTTGCTGTGGCACATGAAGATATGGTGCTTGAACGCGGAAGAGTGTATCCGGACCTTGATGAATCGTATTATCTGTCCGGAGATACCGCAGATCAACTCAATGCTTTTGAAGAATATGCTGTGCGGCGATTGACAAAAGACATTCTGGCAATGGATTTTCCGAAAAGTTTAACGGATTATCTTCGGAAACTGCTGGAATAGCAGGAGGAAATGGGAGGGCTCGGTGCAGAATGAAAAGTGATATGCCCCCTCATAGATTCACAGTGTTTTATTTCACTGTCTCTCTATGAGGGAGCATATCAAAGCTGCACCGAGCCCTTTTCTTACCGTATTCCGTGCTTTTGGGCGAAGTCGGCCACAGTGTTGGCCCAGTGCTCAAAGGCAAAGCCCTTTTTGATGTCGGTCATGTCGATATAGGCCCCGTTCATGATGCACTGCATGGCGGCCTCGGCTACCATAGCCTCCTTGGTGAAGGGCTCGGACAGATACCGCTCCAGTTCAATGTTCATCTTCTGGTCACAGCCCTGGATGGCACCCAGATAAAAGTAGCTGTCCCGGCCCAGAAGATCGCCGATCCTGGAAAAACAGTCGAGTCCTTCACGGATTTGTGCGACGGTGATCCGGCGCTGAAATTTGGCGGCGCGGACCCCGTCCATGAGAAGGTTGTCCACCGTGGTTTCCAGCACTTCGGCTAAATCAGGGAGAAGGGCTGTGTCGGGCAGCGTCTCGCCCCGCTCCCATTTGCTGATGGCCTGAAAGGAGATATTGAGCCGTTTTCCCAGTTCTTGCTGGGTCAGGCCTTTGGATTTGCGGAGGGAGAGGATCTGCTCACCCACCCTTTTGGCATCTACAGACATAGAAATGTCCCCCTTATGTTTTTGCTGCACTCCGGAGCTGCTGAGCTCATTATAATGGCTGAAAAACGGAATGGCAATAACTTGGCAGGAGAAGGCTGGGACAGACATTTCTAATGGAGGTTGAGCTGTTTTCAGAGAATATAGTCGGTAATGCAGTCGTACCAGTGGACATAGGTCTGCCCATTGACCAGGATGCGCTCATTGTCGGGGAGAAGCTCGGTCCAAAGCTTGCCATAACGGTGGAAGGCCCAGTCGTTTTTGTTGAACCGCCGCCAGAGAACGGTCCGGCCATTCTGGTCCACAAACTGCTCGGAGGCCACTGCGTCGTCAAAGCATTCAATGTCCATGACACATACGGTGTCATAGGTTTTGCCGTTGATGGTGATCCGGTACCGCCCCACAATGTCCAGGGACTGGAGGTTGGGAAGCATTTCGCCCGTAATGGTGTTGCCGTCACGGGTAAGGATGCCCTTCCGGCGGAGAGCGGTCTCCTGGCCGCAGTTGTCCGGTCCGAAGCCCCAGTTGTCCAAAAAACTGGCCCCATCCAGGAAGGTGTAGCATTTGCGGACTCCGTCCTCCAGATGGCTCTCGGCCAGGAAGCGGCAGTGAGTGTCGGTGAGCTGGGCCACAAAGCGGCGCTCGATCTCGTCGATGGATCCGGTGCGGAAATAATTTTCCGCGTCGTGCTGAACAGCCACAAACTCAACGCCCTCAATGCCGTGGACCTCGGCACGGCCCACCACTTTCATATCGGTCCACTCGGTGCGTTTGCGGGAGGGCATCTCATACAGCCCCCAGGTCAGCTTCTCGCCCAGCCGGGGAATGAGCATCCAGCCAGGCAGTTCCTCCCACTTGACGGGGAAGGGGGGCTCGGTCATGGGCTCAATAGTATAATCAGGCAGAATATCAGGCAGCTTTTTCGTATTTTTGCCTCCTTGTGTGGATTTGTTGGGACAGGGGTATCTGTCCTTAAAGTCGCGTTTGGCGGTGTGGAGCCGGCTCTTCACCGTCCCCAGGGGCAGGCCCAGCCGACGGGCGATCTCGGCCTGAGGCAGCTCCTTCCAGAAGTATAGGTACAGGATCTGTTTGTCCTTGTCTCCCAAAAGCGCCAGAGTCTCCCGTACGGCGGTATCCACCCGGGGCCCGGTCCGGGAGTAGGAGAGGACCGACTCCGAGATAGCATCTATGGGGATCTCCAGGCTTTTGGCCTTCTCACGAAAGTAGTCGCTGCACTTGTTTCGGGCGATGCTGAGGAGCCAGGGGCGGAAGGAGTCCCGGTCCCGGAGCTGCCCAAAGCGCTGAAAAGCGGTGAGGTAGACCTCTTGGAGCACGTCGTCGGCATCGGCCCGGGAGGGCAGGCGGAACCGCACGAACCGCTCTACAGGTCCCCGCTCCCGGGCAAGCAGTTCCTCAAACTCTTCCATCCTGTCACCTCCTTCGTAATGTGAAACCGGTTTCATCCATTATAGACGAAAATGGATGGAAAAAGGTTCATTTTCAGAAAAATTCTCCGGCGGAAAAATGCCCTGCGGGTTGCACGGGAGGGGGAAAGCTGGTAGAATGGAAGAAATCATAGATACGGAGGTATGGAATATGAACTATCGGAGACTGGGCAGGACCGGCCTTATGGTCAGCGAGGTGGGCTTCGGCGGCGAGTGGCTGGAGCGGCACAACACAGAGGAGTGCTCGGCGGTGATCCGCCGGGCTGAGGAGCTGGGGATCAACATTCTGGACTGCTGGATGAGCAATCCGGAGGTCCGCTCCAACATCGGCAAGGCCCTGGAGGGCCACCGGGAAAAGTGGTACATTCAGGGGCACATAGGATCCACCTGGCAGAAGGGCCAGTATGTCCGCACCAGGGATGTGGAGAGGTGCAAGGAGGCCTTTGAGGACCTGCTTGCCCGGCTCCAAACCGACTACATCGACCTGGGCATGATCCACTTTGTGGATACCGAGGCCGACTGGGAGGGGGCCTTCCACACGCCCTTCCTGGACTATGTGAAGGAGCTGAAGGAGAAGGGGACCATCCGGCACATCGGCATGTCCACCCACAATCCGGCCATGGCGAAGCGGGCGGCCGAGAGCGGCCTGGTGGAGATGATCCTCTTCAGCGTCAACCCGGCCTTCGACATGCACCCGCCGGTGGACGATCTGGACACCTACTTCGACTGGGAGAAGTATCAGGAGGGCCTGGGCGGCATTGATCCCCAGCGTGCGGAGGTCTACCGCATCTGCGAGCAGAACGACGTGGGGATCACGGTGATGAAGCCCTACGCCGGCGGGCGCCTCTTTGACGCTAAGATGTCTCCCTTTGGAGTAGCTCTTACCCCCATCCAGTGCATCCACTACTGCCTGACCCGGCCCGCCGTGGCCGCGGTGATGGCGGGGTACGACACCCCGGAGCAGGTGGAGGAGGCGGCGGCCTACGAGACCGCTTCGGAGGAGGAGAAGGACTACGCCAGCGTACTGGCCAAGGCACCCCGGCATACCTTTGTCCAGGGGGAGTGTACCTACTGCGGACACTGCAAGCCCTGTCCGGTGGACATCGACATTGCCATGGTGAACAAGTATTACGACCTGGCGGTCATGCAGGATAAGGTGCCCGGCACAGTGAAGGAGCACTATCTGGCTTTGGCTCACCACGCCGGGGAGTGCGTTGGCTGCAAGGGCTGCGAGAGCCGGTGCCCCTTTGGGGTGAAGATCGCCGGGCGGATGGAGAAGACTGCCCAGCTCTTTGGGGCCTGAGTTCCAACCATTTCCGCTTTTCTCGGGTGCCTGGCTGTGCTATGATAGGTGCAGCGACCGTGAGGAGGTCTATGCGTATGACAGTGCAGCCTGAAGAGCAAGTGGCGGTCCTGAGTGTGACAGGGGAGGAACTGCGGCGGTTGGGGTGGAAGGCCTGTACCCTGACGCAGGAGCAGGCACTGAGCCTGGTGAAGGGGCTCTGTCCGGGACATGTGGTGCGGCTGGAGGTATATGAGGTTTATGACGGCGTATTGATCCTCGCCGGATGGAGACCCCGGGCCCGACCGGCTCCCCGGCGCCCCCTGCGGCGGGGGAGAGTCCGGCGGTATCCTACATAATTGGCGGTTTACTTTTTTCCAGTTTATGCTATAATAGGGGGTACCCTGAAGGAAGGAGGTGCCCCATGGACAAGAAGGAAATTAAGCCCATTGCCAAGAATTCCAAAGCGTTCCACGATTATTTTGTGGAGGACCGGTACGAGGCCGGGATCGTTCTGTCGGGCACCGAGGTCAAGTCCATCCGCCAGGGGGGCGTCAATCTGAAGGACAGCTGGTGCCAGGTGAAGGACGGGGAGCTGTGGCTCTACGGAGCCCATATCAGCCCTTATGAGAAGGGCAACATTTTCAACAAGGATCCACGGCGGACCCGGAAGCTGCTGGTCCACCGCCGGGAGATCTGGAAGCTCGCCATGGCCACCCAGAAGGAGGGCCTCACCCTGGTTCCCCTGAGCCTTTACTTCAAGGATTCCCGGGTGAAGGTGGAGCTGGGGCTCTGCAAGGGCAAGAAGCTCTACGACAAGCGGGCCTCTGCCGCCGAGCGGGACGCCAAACGGGACATGGACCGGGCCATGAAGTCCCGGGAGCGGTACTGAGGCGGGGAGGTGAGCCGATGACAGCTACTCCTGAGCTGGAAGCACCGGAGCGGCAGGGAAGCCGCTTCTGGGGAATTCTGGGTGCCTTTCTGGGAGCCGTTCTTTGGAGCTGTCTTTCCGGACTGCTCATATTCCTTTTTGTGGGTGAGTTGGCCCAGCTTATCATGCTTGGGAATATGCTGCTGGCCGGGTGGATCGCCTCCTGGGGCTATCGGTTGATGAGAGGTTACCGCTCCATGAAATTTGCCCAATGGACGGTGCGGATCTCTATTGTTCTGGCCCAGCCCTTGGTTGCGGTAACACGCCTTATCAGCTTTGCGCTTTGGCCCTTTTTCCGATCGGGGACTCCTATGAGTTGGGAAGCCGTGGAGGAAATCGGACTCCGGACAGCGGAAGCTTTGCGAGAGCGGGGCGCCGTGGCGGCGATCGGCGGGATGGTTTTCCTTGGCTTGATTTTTTCGAGATTTGGCTGGGGTGTACTCTTGAAGTACATCGATCCAAATTGGTACGACGATCCCCGGCGGCTGGCCCAGCTCGGCGGTGGGGGAGCCACCTTCAATCTGGCTCCCTGCTGGCCTCTGCCGCCGGCAGATGATATCCCGGAGCGGTTTGAGGTGGACAAAGGTAAGCTGATTGTGGAAGGGGACACTATCACCTATAAGGTTTGGAACAAACCGCCCCGGCGCTTTGCGGTCGGCAACGTGGCTGGGGTTGTGCTGGGGGTTTCCACAGGGTATAATATTCTCTATGACCGGGAAAACCGGATGCTGGCCAAGTTTGCATGGAGCCGGAAGAACGCTGTGCTGTTTGGGCAGTACCTTCTCCGGTGCGGCGTCTCCTTTGTGGATACTAACGGTTCCCCGGTGGACACCCATCCTTTGGAGGAACAGAACATCCCCCGCCAGTTCACCGTGAGGCCAGAGAAATTTTACCTGGTGATAGGCTGGGCGGGGGTGGTCTTGTTCGGCGGTTTGCTGGTGGCGGACATACGTTTTTTGGAAGGTATAGGCGGGTGGCTCTGTGGGGCGGTGTTCTTGTTCTTTGTGGGACTGGATGTCTGGCTGATTCTCGCGTTCCACAATTGGCGGCTGGAGGTGGATGGCACACAGTTCCGCTACCGGAATATTTGGGGAAAAGAAACCCGGTTCTGCCTGGAAGAGGTGGCGGAGGTCAAGCTCCGTGCGCTTTCAGGTATCTGGGAACTCCGGGACCGGGAGGGCAAACGGTTGGCAAGCTTTGACAACATGATAGAAAACGCGGGCCTTATGATAGCCTATTTGAAGAAATACCGAACAGAAAGGAAGGACTGATTGTATGAGCAATCCCATTGTTACCATCGAAAT
>JAGBDQ010000134.1 GCA_017937415.1 Oscillospiraceae bacterium | reverse complement strand
GTAATAACTTTCCAGGTCCTCCCCCACTTTGTCTGCGGTCACCTGACGCAGGATCTTTCCGTCCTCCAAAAAGCCGTAATGGGTGGCCAGTCTGGAAAGCTCCGAGAGCAAATGGCTGGAGATCAGGAGCGTGATCCCCCTCTCTTGATTCAGCGCTCTGAGAAGCTCCCGCACCTCAATGATCCCCTGTGGGTCCAGACCGTTGGTGGGCTCGTCCAGGATCAAAAATTCCGGCTCCCCGGCCAGGGCAATCGCGATCCCCAGCCGCTGCTTCATACCGAGGGAAAAGTCCTTGACCTTCTTTTTCCCTGTCCCTTCCAGATCCACCTGCCGCAAAATCTCTGGAATGGTTTCAAGGTCCTTACGCCCCAGCAACTTATACTGCACTTTCAAATTATCTTCCGCACTCAGTTCCTGATAGAGAGACGGCGCCTCGACCACCGCTCCTGTCCTTCGCCGGACCTTCACGACCGCTTGGCTCTCATTTTTCTCCCCGAACAGGTCATATTCTCCCCCATCCGGTTTTTGAAGCCCACAGATCAATCGGATCAGCGTGGTCTTCCCCGCTCCGTTGCGGCCCACAAGGCCGTATATGGAGCCTTTGGGGATCTCCATGCTCACCCCTCGCAGTACCTGATGCCCCTTGAAGCTCTTTGTCAGTTCCCTTACCTGCAAAACAGCGTCCATATCGCTGCCTCCTTTCCTGTCCAAGGATAACAGGCCGCCCATAAAATGGCAATTTAGAAACCCTTAACACTTTCTGACAAATCTTTTAACCTTGCCATATGTTGGCTTGCTATGGTAAAATAATATCATCTCAGGATCGGAGGAGCCTTTATGGAACGCATACCATTGGAATTTTTTGCCCGCGATACCCTGACTGTGGCCCGGGAACTTTTGGGCAAATATCTGGTCCGCACCGTGGCAGACCAGCAGATTACCGTTCGCATCACTGAGACTGAGGCCTACATTGGCCGCATGGACAAGGCCTGCCATGCATACGGCTATAAGCGCACCTCCCGCACCGAGACTTTGTTCGCTCAGCCCGGAACGGTATATATCTATCTCATTTACGGCATGTATCACTGTCTGAACTTTGTCACCGAGGCCGAGGGAGAGCCCGCAGCCGTCCTGATTCGCGGGGTTGAGCCCGCAACGCCGGCCGACCGGAACGCTCTTGCCGTCGTTCGTTTTGGGAAGGGCTATGACGGACTCTCCTCCTATCAGCGGAAGAACTTTCTCAACGGCCCCGGCAAGCTGTGTAAAGGCTTATCCCTTACCAAAGCGCAAAACGGACTGCTTCTCTCCGAAGACAGTCTCTACGTAACAGATCCTCACGACCCGCCACAAACTATTAAGGTCGGCAAGCGCGTTGGTATTGACTACGCTGAGGAAGCCGTGGATTTCCCCTGGAGGTTTTATCTATGATGTTTTTCTTTGATCTGGACGGCACTCTGCTGGATTCCAACGGTGTTTGGCTCAAGGTAGATGATGAATTTTTGAGCCGCCGGGGACTGGCCGCCACCCCAGAATACACTTTCACGGTGGGGCACTCCATCTTCCCGGTGGCCGCTCAATATACAAAAGACTACTACCACCTTGACGATACTCCCCAGGAGATCATGGCTGAGTGGCGGGCATTGGCTTACGACGCTTATGCCCATACGGTCCCTCTGAAACCAGGAGCCGCGGCTCTGCTGAAACGGCTGAAAATCCGTGGGAACCGTATGGCCCTTCTCACCGCCTCCCTCCCCGAGTTGTGCCAGGCAGCCCTGAAGCGCCACGGACTTGAGTCATTTTTTGAGGAACTTTTTTTCTCTCAGGAAGTCGGCATGGAGAAGCGGGATCCCCAAGTCTATATCCTTGCCGCCCGGCGGTTTGGCGTGGATCCCAAAGACTGTGTTCTCTTTGAGGACGCCCCCTATAACTGTGCCGCCGCGAAAGAAGCCGGATACACCGTGGTAGGGGTTTATGACAATCTTTACGCCTCCCGCTGGGATGACGTGGTCGCTAACAGTCATTATGCCGTCAGAAGCCTGGAGGAATTTTTGAAGCAATGATTTTGGCTTATTCTCCACTTCCTGTCCCCCTTCTCTCCTTTGCCTTTGTGGAAAGCATAGAAAACCGTCGTTTTCAGCGAAACGGGCTTGACAGCCCAGCCACTCCGACGGTATAATATGTAAAAATCTGAACCACGCACGGACAACTCCCACGGTACGGCTTGCCTCGTGGGGTTTTTCATGAAGAAAAGGAGGTTCCCATGGAAAATCAAACCCCTTTCAGCCTGAATTCTTCTTTTGTATCGGACGGCCGGCTTCCCCATTCCCCTAAGGACGGAAGCGGTGACGCCGTTGATTTTTCTTCTATTGTTGTTTTTCCCGGCTTTTGCGATGTGCATGTGCATTTTCGCGAGCCGGGTTTTTCATATAAAGAGGATATGGCTACCGGTACCCTTGCGGCTGCCCGAGGCGGATACACTGCCGTATGTACCATGCCCAACCTCAACCCTGTCCCTGACAGCCCCGAACACCTAAAGCCCCAGTTGGATGCCATCCGAGAAAAGGCTTTGATCCATGTGTACCCCTACGGTGCCATCACCGTGGCCGAATTGGGCCAGGAGCTTGCCGACCTGTCCGGGCTCGCCTCCTCGGTCATCGCCTTCTCAGACGATGGCAAGGGCGTGCAAAGTGACAGTATGATGCGGCAGGCTATGGAGCAGGCCAAAAAACTTGGAAAGGTTTTAGCCGCTCACTGCGAGGTCAATGAACTGCTCCACGGCGGTTACATCCACGATGGCGCATACGCCGTCGCCCACGGCCACCGCGGCATCTGCTCGGAGAGCGAATACCTGCAGATCAAGCGGGACCTGGATTTGGCGGCTGAGACCGGCTGTTCCTACCACGTCTGCCATGTTTCAGCCAAGGAGAGCGTGGAGCTGATCCGTCAGGCCAAGGCCCGGGGCGTAGACGTGACCTGTGAGACCGGCCCCCACTATCTGGTGATGGACGACACCTTCCTTCAGGAGGACGGACGCTTTAAGATGAATCCCCCCCTCCGTTCTCCCGCCGACCGGGAGGCTTTGCTGGAGGGCATTTTAGACGGTACCATCGACATGATCGCCACTGACCATGCCCCCCACTCTCCCGATGAGAAGTCCAGAGGGTTGGAGAAAAGCCCCTTTGGCATTGTGGGCCTGGAGACGGCCTTCCCTATCCTCTATACCAAGCTGGTCAAGCCCGGCATTCTTTCCTTGGAAAAGCTCATACACCTGATGGCTTATGCCCCCCGTCAGCGGTTTGGGATCCCCTTGGGGGAGGATACCTGCACCTGGGATCTCTCCAAGACTTGGACCATTGACCCGACGAAGTTTGCCTCCAAAGGAAGATCTACCCCCTTTGAGGGAGAGACCGTCTTGGGGACGTGTCTTCAAACAGTCTGCGACGGCAAGACCGTATGGTCCGCCCAGGAAAAGTACTAAATAATTCTTATCGTCAAGGATCACCTATCAGATACAAGGAGGAATCGCTATGCCAAAGCGCACAGACCTGAAGAAAATCATGATCATCGGCTCGGGGCCCATCGTCATTGGGCAGGCTGCGGAGTTTGACTACGCCGGGACCCAGGCTTGCCTGGCATTGAAGGAGGAGGGCTATGAGGTCGTCCTGGTCAACTCCAACCCAGCCACCATCATGACCGACACTTCCATTGCGGACAAGGTCTACATGGAACCTCTTACTCTGGAATATGTGGCCCGTATCATGCGGTACGAGCGCCCCGACGCTATCATTCCCGGCATCGGCGGGCAGACCGGCCTGAACCTTGCCATGCAGTTGGAGAAGAAAGGCGTGCTTCGGGAGTGCCAGACCAAGCTTCTGGGTACCTCCAGCGAAAGCATCCAGCGGGCCGAGGACCGTGAACTCTTCAAAGAGCTTTGCCAGGAGATCGGCGAGCCGGTCATTCCCTCCAAGATCACCTACTCTCTTGACGAGGCCGTTGAGGCCGCCAAGGAGATCGGCTATCCGGTGGTCCTCCGTCCCGCCTTTACCCTGGGCGGCACCGGCGGCGGCTTTGCTTACGATGAAGCCGAGCTTCGTGAGGTGGGGACTCACGCCTTCCACCTCTCTCCCGTCCATCAGGTGCTGGTGGAAAAGAGCGTCCGGGGCTACAAGGAGATCGAGTTTGAGGTCATGCGGGACGGTACCGATCACGCCATCACCATCTGCGGCATGGAAAACGTGGATCCTGTGGGCGTCCATACCGGCGATTCCATTGTAGTCGCCCCCATTATGAGTCTCAACGACCATGACCTGAAAATGCTTAACGACAGCGCCATCAAGATCATCCGTGCCCTTAAGATTGAGGGCGGG
>JAGBDQ010000133.1 GCA_017937415.1 Oscillospiraceae bacterium | reverse complement strand
GTGGCCTTCGACCTGCACTTCGTAGCAGGTCGAAGGCTCGTGCTCTTTTTATTCGGAGTAGCACAAAATATCGTTGGCCACGGGGGTATAGAGCAATTTCGCCAGGAGGTTGGGCTGGGTGGTCCGGGCAAGGGCCCACATGAGTTTGGCGGTGAGGGCCTCGGTGGTCATGTCGTAGGCCTCCAGCACCCCCAGCTCGCTTTTCAGGCGATGGCCCACGCTGTAGACCGCCAGGTCGCTGCCCTCGTTCTGGACCTGGGTGGTGACGGCGATGATCTTGCCCAGGGCCAGGTTGTCACGGATGATGCGGTAGAATTCTCCCCCGTCCCCGGCAGGCACGCCCCCCACCCCGAAGCTCTCGATGATGACGGCGTGGCTCTCCTTTAATAAGAAGGAAAGCTGGGCGGGGGAGGCGCCGGGGATAAGCTTCATGAGGGAGACCTTGGGGTCCAGGCTATCAAAGAACCGGGGGGCCTCCCCCGCCGCCGGACGGAGGTAGGGAATGAGCTGGCCGTCCCGCACCACCCCCAGGGCGGGGTAGTTGATGCTGGAGAAGGCCCCGAAGCTCTTGGAGTATGTTTTCCGGGCCCGGGTGCCCAGGATCACAGAGCCGCCGAAGACTACGGTAACACCGGGGATGCGGCCGTCGCAGGCCACGGTGAAGGCGTCCAGCAGGTTGGTCTTGGAGTCGGTGGTGTCGGTGTAGATGGGCTTCTGGCCCCCGGTGAGAACGATGGGCTTGGGGCTATCCTGAATGAGATAGCTCAGGGCGGCGGCGGTATAGGCCATGGTGTCGGTGCCGTGACAGACCACAAAGCCGTCGTAGTCCCCGTACCGCTCCTGAATGGCCTTGGCCACAGTGAGCCAGTGGGCGGGGGTCATATTGGTGGAGTCCAGGGAGAGCACCTGGAGGCAGTCCACCCGGCACAGGTCCCGCAGTTGGGGGACGTAGGCCAGAAGGTCGGTGCCCCGGAGGCCGGGGGCCAGGCCCGCCTCGGTCATTTCAGCGGCGATGGTACCGCCGGTCTCCACCATAAGAATACGCTTTTCCATAAAAATCTTCTCCCTTTTTTCAGAAAGATGTATCGATTCGTCCCACTTCCCTCTCCGGGCTTCTCTTTTTATGAAAGGAGGGAAGCAAAATGCTGACCATTATTGAACTGTCCGCCCGGGAGGACGGGGGACACGGACTGCAAAGTCAAAGCCACCGCACGGAATGCTGGCTGGAGGGCTGGGTGGCGGTGCCGGAGGACCTGGTGCAGGCCGCCTGGGACTGCGGCGGATACTGCTCCTTAGCGCTGGACGGGGACGGGGCCCTGGTGGGGCTCACGCCCATCCCCCGCCCCGCGGAGCCGGAGGCCGAACCCACTGAGGTGGAACAGCTCCGGGCCGACGTGGATTATCTGGCCGCCCTGACGGGCGTGGAACTGGTATAATGTCCGCAAGCGGACATTATGCGGACATTATTTTGATTGAACTGATATACCACAACGGCCCTTCGGGCCTGTGGTATAAGAAAGGAGTGGAGACAAATGAGCGTTTTTGACATGGCAAAAAAGTACTATCCCCGGCTGTGGAGCAAGGAGCGGATCCAGGCCCTGGTGAAGGCCGGAAAGCTCACAGAGGCGGAGGCCGGCGAGGTGCTGCGGGAGGAGGCGGCGGAGGCATGACCCAGGCAGAGCTGAGACAGTCGGTGGTCGCCGCCGCCCAAAGCTGGCTGGGACGGAAGGAAGCCGACGGAAGCCACAGGGAGATCATCGACCTCTACAATTCCCACGCTCCCCTGGCCCGGGGGTACAAGGTGAAATACACCGACGCCTGGTGCGCCGCCTTCGCCAGCGCGGCGGCCATCAAGGCCGGGCTCACCGGCATCATCCCCACCGAGTGCGGCTGTGAGGAATTCATCAAGCGGTTCCAGGCCATGAACGCCTGGGTAGAGGATGACGCCTACCTCCCCGCCCCGGGGGACTACATTTTTTACGACTGGCAGGACAAGGGCCAGGGGGACTGTACCGGCTGGGCCGACCACGTGGGGATCGTTGCTTCCTGCGACGGAAAGACGGTGACGGTCATCGAGGGAAACAAGAACGACGCCGTGGGGTACCGCTCCCTGCCGGTAAACGGGCAGTACATCCGGGGCTACGGCACGCCGGATTACGGCTCGGTGGCCGGCGAGGACGGGGCGGCCCCTCTCCCTTGGTTTGAGCCCTACCGCCGGTGGGTCATGGAACAGGGCATCGCCGACGGCACCCGGGGGGAGGAGCCCGCCACCCGGGGGGAGGTCTGGGCCATGCTGAAGCGGCTGAAGGAGGGGGCATAGATGGAGCAGAACGTAAAGGCCTTCAAGGCCGCCCTCTCGGCCGCGCTGGGGGTACTCACCGCCCTGTGGGGCTGGTTCGGCTGGCTCTTGGTGGCCTGGATCGGGGCCATGGCCCTGGATGTGGCCACCGGCATGGGCGCCGCCCTGCGCGCGGGGCAGTGGTCCTCCCGGGTGGCCCGGGATGGGCTTTGGCACAAGGCGGGGTGCGTATCGGCGGTGACGGCCGCCGGGGTGCTGGACTTGGTGGCCGGGCTGCTGCTGGGCTCCCTCCCCGCCGATGCCCTGCCCTTTTCGTACACCGTGCTCCTCTGCCCTCTGGCGGTGGTGTGGTATCTCCTCACCGAGATGGGGAGTATCTTAGAGAACGCCGGGGCCATGGGGGCGCCCATCCCCGGGTGGCTTCGGAAGGCCATCGGGGAGCTGCGGGACAAATTGGAGGACCGGAAGTAGAGCCATTCGGGGAGACCGGGGCGGTTTCAGACCGCCCCGGTCTTTTTTTAGTAGATGCTGTTGTAGATCCGCCGCAGCTCGTCGGGGACCGACACATAGGAGAAATCAGGCTGGTAGATGATGTTGATGTCCCGGGTCATTTTGGCGTTCTCGATGGGGACCACCACCAGCCGCCCCTCCCGCTCCTCCTCCCGGCAGGCGGTGTGGGCCACCACAGACACCCCTAAGTCGGCCGCCACTAAGTTCTTGATCATGGAGACATTGTCCAGCTCCATCATCACGTTGAAGTTGCGGATGGTCTCCCCGTTGGACATGAGGGAGTTTTCAAAGAGCATCCGGGTGCCGGCGGTGGAGGGGCGGAGGATCAGCTTCTCGCTTTTCAGCTCGCTGAGCAGGATGCTGGGCCGGGTGGCGAAGCGGTGCTTGGGGGAGACGATGAGGCAGAGGTAGTCGGTGTCCAGCAGCAGGGTGCGGAACCGGCTCCCCGGCAAAACGCCCTCCACAATGGCCAGGTCCAGCTCGTAGAGGCTCATTTTATCATAAATATTTTTTATGCTGTCAGTAACGATATTGATATGAACGTCGGGGTGCTGGTTGCAGTAGGTGGCCAGCACGTAGCTGATCAGATTCTCGCCCACGGTGTGGGTGGTGCCGATGTTCAGGTGGGTGGCATTGGTCCGGCTGTCCTCAATGGCCTGCAGGGCGCTGCGGGACACGGCGGTGAGCCGGTGGGCATACTTGATGAGGGTCTCCCCCTCCTCGGTGGGGATCAGCTCCTTCTTCTCCTTCTGGAAAATCTTGATGCCCAGCTCTTCCTCCAGCTGCCGGATGTGGTGGCTCACCGCCGGCTGGGTCAGGTTCAAGGCCTTGGCCGCCTTGGTATAGCTCCCCTGCCCCACCACGGTAAGGAGGGTAATGATCTTGTTGTCTACCATAGCCATGGTCCGGTCCTCCATAAAAATTTGACATGGTACTACAAAATTTTGTGTTTTGATTTTATCATATCTCTCCGCCTCAGGCAAGCTTTTCTCTTCTTTGTTTCCGTATTATTCACATTCTTTATAACTTCGTAAAATATCATAATTTGACTTTATTGTTTTGCAGATTATAATACGGTAAAGCCCAAGAGAGGGGAGGGACCCATGTGGAAGACCTGTCAGTCAAAAAGGATCTGTTTGAAACTGTGCCCGTGCCCCAGGCCATTCTCCGTCTGGCCCTCCCCTCAGTGATGGGGCAGGTCGTTTTAGTGATCTACAACATGGCGGACACCTTCTTCATCGGGCAGACGGGCAGCGACGCCATGATCACCGCCGTCACGGTCTGTATGCCCGCCTTCCTGTTTCTCTCGGCCATCGCCAACCTTTTTGGCGTTGGGGGCGCCAGCGTCATCTCCCGGGCCCTGGGCAAGGGGGACTGTGACTGGGCCAAGGATGTGGCCGCCTTTTCCTTCGCCGGGTGCCTGGGGCTCAGCGCGGTCTACTCGCTGGGGGCTTTTCTCCTTCTGTCCCCCTTTATCAACGCGCTGGGCGGCTCGGCCCCTTTGGTCCACGGCCCGGCCCGGGCCTACCTGATCTGCACCGTGGTTCTGGGGGGCCTCCCCACTGCCCTCAACGGCCTTTTGGCCCACCTGATCCGGGCCGAAGGCCACTCCATGTCGGCCAGCCTGGGGGTGACCCTGGGAGGCGTCCTCAATATCGCCCTGGATCCACTCTTTATGTTTGTGATCCTCCCGCCCGGCCAGGAGGTGCTGGGGGCAGCCATCGCCACCGCCCTGTCCAACGTGGCCAGCCTTCTTTACTTTGCCATTCTCATTTTCCGCAAGCGGGGGCACACCGTACTTACCTTCCTTCCCCGCAAGGCCATGCTCTCCCGGAACATCCCCAAGGACGTGGTGAGCACCGGCCTCCCCGCCTGCCTTATGACCCTCTTTGAAAACATCTCCTACGCCGTATTGGAATCCCTCATGGCCCTGTCCGGTACTGTGGCCCAGGCGGGCATTGGGGTGGCCAAAAAGGTGAATATGCTCTCCCACTGCATCGTCCGGGGCATGGCCCAGGGGGTCCTCCCCCTCATTGGCTACAACTACGCCAGCAAAAACCGGCTGCGGATGCGCCGGGTGGTCACCCTCTCCACCCTCATCTCGGTGGCGGTGGCCACAGTATGTACCCT
>JAGBDQ010000009.1 GCA_017937415.1 Oscillospiraceae bacterium | reverse complement strand
TGTAAACGGGTGGTGGACTGGTGCCACAGCCGGGGCCTGGAATTCTATCTGGAAAGCAACAGCGGACTCTACGCCAGCGAGAAATTTGAGCAGGCCGCTCTGGAGACCATGCGGGAATATTCCCGCCGGAAGGACCGCCCCGGGGCCGATTCCATCACTGTCCGGGACGCCTTTCCGGACATGATCTTCGGCGCCGGGCTCTACCGGGACGACGTAAACAAGATCAGCTACATTTTAAGTTCCTATCAGGATTTTCTGGATGCCCAGTCACAGTTCCCCGACATGAAGAGCGGCACCTGGGGCGGCGCCGGGGAGACTGCTCTGTTCGGGGACTTGGGGGTAAAGGACATTGACAAGGGCAAGGCTGTGGATGCCCTGCTCCGCCACCTGGGGGCCAGCCAGGCGGACACCATCGCCTTTGGGGATGCCAAGGTGGACATTCCCATGCTGGAATACTGTGCTGTGGGCGTGGCCATGGGCAGCGGCGGCGAGGAGATCCGCGCCATGGCCGACCTGGTCACCGACGGGGTAAACGAGGATGGGCTCTATCACGCCTTTGAAACACTGAGGCTTCTCTGACAGCCCGGAAAGCATCCAAAAATAAATTGACGGAAGGAGGGGACCACGGTGGAGCCTCGTCACATTCTGGAGCAGATGACCCTGAAGGACAAGATCCGGTTGTGTAGCGGCGCCGACTTCTGGCACACCAAAGCCATGCCCCGGTACGGCATCCCCTCCTTCGCCATGGCCGACGGCCCCCACGGCCTGCGCTGCCAGGCAGGGGGCAAGTCCGATATGCTTGGGGTCCACCGCTCCCTTCCCGCCACCTGTTTTCCTCCCGCCGTGACCACCGGGGCCTCCTGGGACGAGGCTCTCCTCTCCGCGGTGGGGGAGGCCATCGGGCAAGAGGCCCTGAGCTATGGGGTGTCTCTGGTGCTGGGTCCGGGGTGCAACATCAAGCGCAGCCCCCTGTGCGGACGAAACTTTGAATATTTTTCCGAGGACCCCTTCCTCTCGGGCAAGCTGGCCGCCGCCTTCATCCGGGGGCAGCAGAGCACCGGGGTCTCCTCCTGTCTGAAGCATTTTGCCGCCAACAATCAGGAGTTCAAGCGCATGAACGGGGACAGCCGGGTGGATGACCGGACCCTCCGGGAAATCTACCTCTCCCCCTTTGAGCTGGCGGTGAAGGAGGGCAGGCCGGACACCGTGATGTGCTCCTATAACAAGCTCAACGGCATCCATGCCAGCGACCACCCCTGGCTGCTCACCTCCCTTCTCCGGGAGGAGTGGGGCTTTCAGGGCATGGTGGTCTCGGACTGGGGCGGTCTCCATGACCGGATCCGCGCTTTTCAGGCGGGCTGTGACCTGAGTATGCCCGGGGGTGCTCCCTACATGGAAAAGACCGCCCGGCGGGCGGTGGAGGCAGGAGAACTCCCCCAGACCGCGGTGGACACCTCTGCGGAGCGGGTCCTGACCCTGGCTCTGAAGGCCCAAAAGCTCCCCCTGAAAAAAGGCCCCTTTGACCGGGAGGACCATCACGCCCTGGCCCGCCAAGCGGCCTGCGAGGGGGCGGTCCTCCTTCAAAATAAGGACGGCCTTCTCCCCGCCCCGGCGGAGGATCTGGTCCTCATCGGCTCCATGGCCCGCTCCTTCCGGTATCAGGGCTCCGGCTCCAGCCACATCAACCCCACCCGGCTGGTCAGTGTGTGTGAGGCCCTGCCGGAGCTGCCCCATGTGATGGGCTGCCGGGAGGACGGCTCCACCACAGCAG
>JAGBDQ010000132.1 GCA_017937415.1 Oscillospiraceae bacterium | reverse complement strand
GTTGCCGATGGCGCACACCTGCTCCCCCACCACCAGGTTGTCCGAATCTCCCAGCTTCACCGGGGTGAGGCCGGTGGCCTCGATCTTCAGCACGGCGATGTCGTTGGCCGCCTCACCGCCGATGAGCTGGGCGGGGTAGGTCTTCCCGTCGGCGAAGGCCACCTGAATGGAGGTAGCCCCGTCGATCACATGGTAGTTGGTCAAAATATAGCCGTCGGAGGAGATGACGAATCCCGAGCCGGCGGCCGCTCCCCGGACCTTTTGGCCCCAATAGTTTGTGGTGACCAGTTCGGTGGTAATGCCCACGCAGGAATTGACCGTGGAGGCATAGACCTGAGCCCCCGTCATGGGCTGGTCCGTGTGGATGTTGGCCAGATCCACCGCCACAGGGGCGTGGGTGCCGCCGAAGATCGTGGTGGTGTTCCCCGACAGGGCGGGGATATTCCGTACGGCCAGGCCGCCGCCAATACCGCCCAAAAGGGCACAAACCAGGCAAATGGCGGCCAGCTTCACGCCATGGCCCTTTTTCTTTTTGGGCGGCTCCTCCACGGGAGGCAGAACGGGCTCAAGCTCCCGGTCAAAGTCCTGGTCAAATTTGTTGTAGTCATTGTAATACATGGTCATCCGCTCCTTTTTTTCATAAGTTCCCCCGGAACAGAACATACAATACCCTGAAAATATGTCCAGAGCATGAAAAATCATGGGAAATTTTTTGAATTACCCTTTGATTTTGTGAACTTTCAGCTTTCTCCACTCTGTCCGGGATCCTCCCGGCCGCCCTTTAGAATGGCTCCAATGTCCCTCCCCGCCAGCCGCAGGTCGGCCAGCGTGTCGTCCAACATCCCGGAGCGGAGCACATTCCGGGCTACCAGGCAGACAACCGGCCCCAGGATCATGCCCCAGACCTTTGCTATCTTCATGCCCACATAGACGCTGACCAGGGAGGTCAAGGGGGAAAGGCCGGTCTGGTTGCCCAGGATCTTGGGCTCCCCCAGACGGCGGAACAGGGCCACCAGCCCCCCCACCGCCATGATCCCAAGGGCATGGCGGTAGTCTCCCGTGATGACATCCACCACCGCCCAGGGCACCATGGCGGTCCCTGAGCCAATGATGGGGATGAAGTCCAGCACCGCCAGGGCCAGGGCCAACAGCAGGGCATAGGGCTGCCGGATCAGGAGGAACCCGAAGAGCAGGATAAAGAACACCCCCACCGACAGCAGAAATTCTGCCCGGATATAGCCTCCAAAGCCGGCGGACACCGCCCGCTTCACAATGACCAGAACGGTGCGGGGCCCTTCAGGGAGCTTGTCCGCCACCATGACCTTGAGCCGGGGCAGGCCGGTGAGCAGAAAATAGGAGGCCATGACAAAGGCGATGGCGGCCACGGCAAAGGAGGGCAAAGCCATGGCCACCCCCCTGGCCCAGTCCATAGCCCAGGAGAGAAGCTGGGGGATGGTCCCTTCCAGCCAGGCGAAAAACCGGGTCATCATACTCTCCACCAGCTCCTGTGCCGAGGCGGGCAGCAGCTCCAGCCACCGGGACAAAAGGGTCCCCACATTGTCCGCCACCCCCTCCAGGGCGGCCAGGGTGGTCTCCCAGTTTGCCGCCAGGGAAACGATCTCCCTGCCAAGCCCGGAACCCAGGCTCCACAGCAGTCCTCCCAGGACGGCCAGCACCAGCAGCAGCACCGCCAAAGAGGCAAACCACCGGGGCAGCTTCAGCCTTTTCTGACACATCCGCACCAGGGGAGACAGCATCCAGGCAAACACCCCCGCCAGCAGAAAGGGGGAAAACCAGTCCCAGAGGGTAGGGCCAAACCGGGCCAGCAGAAATATTCCCAGCAGAGACAGCCCCAGCCGCAGGCCCAGCCGCAGCCACAGTCGTCCCCGCTCACGCCAGGAAAGCTCATTCATGGTCAGGATCTCATTTGTCCGTATTTTTCCAGTACCGCTATTGTACCACGCCAATTTGGAAAAAAAAGAAGTTTTTGTAAATCTTCCTTCTTCCGGAAACAAAAAACAAGGAGAGCCTGTTTCCCGAGGGAAGCAGGCTCTCCGCTCAATGCGACTGCGTCTGGCTTGCTTGGCTGTCATAGGGCTTTGAGACAAGTTGTTTCACTTCAAAATTTCGTCTTAGTCATCATCGCTTATATCTTCCAATAGTTCCGTTACCTCCGCCTCGGTCATATAAGCAACACTTGTAATTTTGTTATCCGCATCACGGGTGATTTTGATATTG
>JAGBDQ010000131.1 GCA_017937415.1 Oscillospiraceae bacterium | reverse complement strand
GCAGGAGTACAGCGAGGAGAGCGGTGTGAAGGTGCTCCACTCCACCCGGTTCAAATTCACCTGCCAGGAGGCTGTCCCCTTCACGGTGGACGGGGAGTTCGGCGGGGAGCACAGGCAGGTGGAGATCACCGCGGTCCACACCCCGGTGCGGATCGTGTACGGCTCGTAAGAGTATGGGCCGCTATTTCAGGTTAGGTGGGACTGTCCATGGACTACAACGCCGGACAATTTGATATTGCCGTCATCGGGGCGGGCCATGCGGGGATCGAGGCCGCTCTGGCCGCCGCCCGGCTGGGGATGCGTACCCTGTGCTTCACGGTAAATTTGGACGCGGTGGGCAATATGCCCTGCAACCCGGCCATTGGCGGCACCGGAAAGGGCCACCTGGTCCGGGAGATCGACGCCTTGGGGGGCGAGATGGCCAAAGCCGCCGACCGGGCCTGTATCCAGTACCGGGTGCTGAACCGGGGCAAAGGCCCCGCCGTCTGGTCCCTCCGGGCCCAGGCTGACCGCCGGAAATACCAGGAGCTCATGAAGCACACCCTGGAACAGCAGGAGAACCTGTGGGTCAAGCAGGCCGAGATCACCGACATTTTCACCGATGAAACCGGGGCGGTGTCGGCCGTCCGCACCGCCCACGGGGCGGTCTATCAGGTGAAGGCCGCCATTCTCTGCACGGGGACTTACCTCTCCGGGCGCACCATCGTGGGGGAGGTCACCCGGGAGTCCGGCCCCGACGGCCTGGCCGCCGCGGGAGCCCTTACCGACAGCCTCCGGAAGCTGGGTCTTGGCCTCCGCCGGTTCAAAACGGGCACACCCCCCCGGGTGAACGCCCGCAGTGTGGACTTTTCCAAAATGGAGCTCCAGCCCGGGGACGTGACTCCGGTGCCCTTCTCCTTCTCTACCCAGGCTCCCCCGGAAAACCGGGCGGTGTGCTGGCTGACTTATACCACGGGCGAGACCCACCGGATCATCCGGGAGAACCTGAGCCGTTCCCCTCTTTACGACGGTACGATTCAAGGGGTGGGCCCCCGGTACTGCCCCTCCATCGAGACCAAGATCGTCCGCTTCCCGGACAAGCCCCGGCACCAGCTTTTTGTGGAGCCCATGGGGCTGAACACCGAGGAACTTTACATCCAGGGTTTCTCCTCCTCCCTTCCCGAGGAGGTCCAGGTAAAGATGCTCCACACGGTCCCCGGCCTGGAACAGGCCGAGATGACCCGGGCGGCTTATGCTATCGAGTACGACTGCGTGGACCCCACCGAACTGCTGCCCACTTTAGAGCATAAAAAGGTCCCCGGCCTTTATGGGGCGGGGCAGTTCAACGGCTCCTCGGGCTACGAGGAGGCGGCGGCCCAGGGGCTGATGGCGGGCATCAACGCCGCCCGGAAGCTCTCCGGGCAGCCTCCCCTGATCCTCACCCGGGACCAGGGCTACATCGGGGTGCTCATCGACGATCTGGTGACCAAGGGCACGGACGAGCCCTACCGCATGATGACCTCCCGCACGGAATACCGCCTTCTCCAGCGCCAGGACAACGCCGACCGGCGGCTCAGTCATATCGGCTGTGAGGTGGGGCTGGTCAGCGGGGAGGACTATCAGAAGGTGGTGGACAAATACGCCGCCGTGGACGCTGAGATCCGCCGGCTGGAGAAGGCCCCCTGCCCCGGGGGACACCTCGCTGACCTGCTGAAGCGGCCCGAGAACAGCTATGAAAGCCTGGCCGGGCTGGACCCACAGCGGCCCGGACTTTCCCCCGCCGTCACCGAGGCGGTGGAAATTGAGATCAAGTACGCCGGCTACCTCCGCCGCCAGGAAAAACAGGTGGAGGAGATGAAACGGCTGGAGGGCTGGACCCTCCCCGCCGGTCTGGACTACGAAAGCATGGAGGGCCTTCGGCTGGAGGCCCGGGAGAAGCTCTCCCAGATCCGCCCCCTGAATTTAGGCCAGGCCAGCCGCATCTCGGGAGTCTCCCCCGCCGACATCGCGGCACTGATGGTGCATTTGGAGAAGAGCAAGCCCCTTGCAGACCCTTTGTTACACAGTTGACAGGGGCGGGAGAGGATGATATACTTTTATTAGAGTCCCAAAAATAGAGGGGAGGAAGAGAAATATGAAAAAATTGTTTTCCAATGTGGAGAGAAAGCTTAAAACAGCGGCTAAAGTCGTCTTTGTGTTGGGCCTGATCCTGATTGCCATATACCTGTTCGCACTGCTCTACCAGATGGCCCAATATGCCTCCTATGGCGGCGCGACCATGGCGCTGATGTTTCTGGCAAATTCGGTCACAATGCTGATCCTGTTGGGGTCGGTGCTGCTGTCGTCCTGGTGCCTGTATGGCTTTGGGGAGCTGATCGAGCATACGAAGAGCACCAACCACCTGCTTTGGGATGGGATGTATGGAAACCGTTCCCCGGAGGAGGATGAGGGAGCAAAAACCGAAGAGCAAACAGAAGAACAGGGAGAATAAGACCCTTTGAAAAGGAGACCGCTGGTTATTCAGCGGTCTCCTTTCCCTGAACCTGGGCCAGGCTACGATGTCGGCGGGGGAGAACCCGCCGACATCACGGCCCTGATGGTACATTTGGAGAAGGAGAGGACCACATGAAGATCATCAGAGCGGAAGGGGAAACACTGGCCCAGGCCGCCCTGCTGGCGGACGAGCTTTTTCCGGGGCACGCTCCGGGGGAGCTGCTGGCCGAGTGGGAGGAGCTGCCCCGGACGGAATGCGCGGTCTTTTTCGCCGCGGAGGAGGGTTTCCCCATAGGCTTTGCCCAGTGTCAGCTCCGCTCCGACTATGTGGAGGGGACCGGGACCAGTCCGGTGGGCTATCTGGAGGGCATTTATGTCCGGCCCGGGTCCCGCCGGAAAGGGGTGGCAAGGGCCCTGCTGTCCGCCTGCGAGGGGTGGGCCCGGGAGCAGGGCTGTACGGAATTTGCCAGCGACTGCGAGCTAAAGAATGAAAACAGCGCGGCCTTTCATCTGGCCTCCGGCTTTGCCGAGGCCAACCGGATCATCTGCTTTACCAAACGATTGTGAGAGCGGTCCAGTGAGCTTTTACCGGGAGAGAACTTCAAGTCCTCTCCCGGAATTTTTGTTTTCCACTGGGAACTTTTCCCCGGAAATCCCGTCTAAAGGGTATCAACCGAAAGGGAGGCGGTCCCTATTATGAAAAAGCTGATCATCGCTACCCTTGCCCTGTCCCTGCTGATGGGCTGCATGGCGGGCTACACGCCCCGGATCCCCATTGAGACGCCCGCAACAAATGAGGATGACGGCGGGGACATCTTGCCGATCCCGCCGCAACCCGTCCTGGAGAAGGTCACCCCCAACGGCCTGGTGCTCCGGCTGCTGGAGCTGGAGAAGGAAAAGGCCCCCGGGGGCAGCGTGATCCTCTCCCCTCTGTCCATCGAGATGGCTTTGGCCATGGCGTCCAACGGCGCCGCTGGAGAGGCCAAAGAGGCCATGGAGACTCTGCTGGGGCTGAATGCGGAGCAGCTCAATTCCCTGCTGGGGCCTTACCTCCTCAAGGAGGACAATACCCTCTCCATTGCCAACTCCATGTGGTTCAACGAGAGCATGAAGGACCTGGTCAAGGCGGACTTTCAGGAGACCCTGCGGACGGTCTACGCCGCCGGGGAGGGGTCCTTTACCCCCGGGAGCCAGGCGGACGCCGATGCCATCAACGGCTGGGTGAAGGAGAAGACTCACGACAAGATCGACTCCATCATCACCCCCGACGGCCTCACGGAAGACACCCTGGCCCTTCTCATCAACGCCCTCTACTTCAACGGCAAGTGGGCTGACCCCTTTGAGGAGTGGCAGGTGACGGACGAGACCTTCCGCGCCCCCAGCGGGGACCAACAGGCCAGGCTGATGGACGGCTGGGAGGGGACCTACTTTGAAAATGAGTGGGGCACCGGCTTCGCCAAGGACTACGAAGACGGGTACGAATTCATCGGCCTTCTGCCTAAGACTGAGGGTGCGGTGGACCTGAGCGCCCTGGACATCGACGAAATTCTGGCCACCCGGACGGGGGCCTACGACGTCCACATCAAGATCCCTAAGTTCGAGCTGGAGTATTCCACCTCCCTGGTGGATACCCTGTCCGGCCTGGGGCTGGGGAGCCTCTTTGCCCCCGGCTCCCTCAATGGGATGCTCACCGATGAGGCGTTGGAAAACGACTGGAACGCATGGGTCAGCGACGTGCTCCACAAGACCTACATGAAGATGTATGAGGAGGGCACTGAGGCCGCCGCCGTCACGGCGGTCATCGTGGAGTGCGCCACGGCGGCCATGCCCGTGGAGCGGGAGACCAAGGAGGTCTTCCTGGACCGGCCCTTCGCTTTCCTCATCCGGGACACCCAGAGCGGCCAGGTGGTGTTCTGCGGGATCATCAGTAGCGTGGAGAAATAAAGCACAGTACGCAACGGGAGCGGCCCGCCGGGCCGCTCCCGTTTTGTAACCGATTTGTTGTGGAATCCGCCCCCTTTCGGTGTTATACTGGGAAATAGAATACTCCCGGCGGTACACCCGGGTGGTGGACGTGGAAATTTGAACGGAAGGAGGCCAAAGGATGAAAAAATATATGTTTCTGCTTCTGCTTTTGGCCTTCCTGTCCGGCTGTGCCGGGACCCCACAGGAGACCCCAATGCTCACGGAAACGCCTGCCACGGAGGTTACGCTTACGCCCGAGCCCACCCCTACCCCGGAGCTCTTGACCGCGGAGCAGGCGGCTAACATTTATCTTGAATTTTTGATGGATAAAATGCCATGTTCTTATTATGAGGAGACCCTTTATCATTCTGAACTCTACTCGGACATGACCCCCGAATGGGCTCTCAAACTCTACCACGCCAAAGACCTGACTGGTGACGGCATCCCGGAGCTGTACTGTTCAGGTCCGGGAGTAACAAATATTTGGACTATTCAGGACGGAACCGTTACCTGCCTCGGCGGAAAAACGACATATGAGCAGATCCTTGCCAATGGAGGTATTTTCTATCATCGGCCCGGCGGGGTGCCTGATAATGATTGCTACTTCTATTCCTGGCTCTCCCCGGAGAGCCGGGAATACCCGGAGATCTCTTTTGCGGCCTACGATATGGACAGCGACGGGGAGATGGATTCTTTCTATATTGACTCCGCCGAAGTGACCCGTTCCGAATGGGAGGCGCGCACCGCCCCCTACTTTGCCCTTCGGGACGCCGAGCCCACCGAGGAGCAAAAAGCACTGCCCTTTCTCCAATGGGCCGCCGAGTTGGGAGCGGACATTGCAGACTTTTTGGACATGGAGCCCTGGCAGGCGGCGTACTGGGATATCCTTATGAACCCTGAGGAGCATGAAGATGTTTACACCCTGTCAGAGGAGGACATAAGTTGGCTTTGCGAAAACTACGGCATAGGACAAAATGATGTCTACTCTTTTTCCTTGTGCGATTTGGACGGAGATAACGTTCCTGAGCTGCTATTGGGGTATGGAAAGCGGGGGGAATACAGCAGCTTTCCCCGGCTTTTGCTAAACATTTTACGCTGGAATGAGGAGACAGGGACAGTGGAAGATCTGACCGGCCCCAGAACCTATGGGCTGAAGGATACTCTGTGGTTTTTTGAAAACGGCTACTTTGGCACTATGCATGGGGTGAGCAACCTTTATACGGTGTTTTGGAAGCTGGAAGATACACCGGGTCATTACTGGGACGGATTTTTGCGGCCATGGATGGCTGGTGAGGAACCAAAGCGGGAAGACATCTTTTTTGAAGACTCTCAAACCGGAGAAATATGGAGTGAGGATGCGTTCGATGCTTTGATCGGGGCAAGGACAGCAGAAGCCGTTTTTCAAAAACTCACCTCAGAAAACATCCGTCAGGCATTTTTCCCCGCGGAGGGAGAGGAGGTCACACCATGAAACCCAAAATCGTCCTTGGCCTGTCCGGGGGGGTGGATTCCGCCCTGGCGGCCCGGCTGCTCCAGGAGGACTACACCGTCACCGGCCTCTTTCTCTCCATCGGCCCCGAGGCCGCCGGGGAGGCCGACGCCCGGGGGGTGGCCGCTTCTCTGGGGATGGACTTCCGGGTGATGGACATTGCCGAGGCCCTGGAAAAGCACGTGAAGGCCCCCTTCGCCGCCGACTACCTCGCCGGCCGCACCCCCCTGCCCTGCGCCCGGTGCAACCCCCTGGTGAAGTTCCCTGCCCTCCTGTCTCTGGCCGACCAGCTGGGGGCGGAGAAGATCGCCACCGGCCACTATGCCCGCACCGCTCCGGGGGCGGACGGCCGGACCCTGCTCCTTCGGGGAAAGCCCGCCAACGACCAGTCCTATATGCTCGCCCGGCTGCCCCAGGCCATCCTGGAGCGGACGGTGTTCCCCCTGGGGGAGTACGACAAGGCCGCCGTCCGGGAGAAGGCCGGGGCCCTGGGCATCCCGGTAGCTGAAAAGCCGGACTCTATGGAGATCTGCTTCATCCCGGACAATGACTACGCCGCCTGGCTGGACCGCCGGGGGTGTGCCTGCCCCCCCGGGGACTTTGTCTCCCCCACAGGGGAGGTGCTAGGGAAGCACGGGGGCATCCACCGCTACACCCTGGGCCAGGGCAAGGGCCTGGGGGTGCCGGGGCCCCACCGGTACTATGTGTCCCAAATCGACCCGGCGGAGAACAGGGTGGTGCTCTCCGATGGCAGCGACCTGACGCGGAAGCGCATTTTCTGCGTCTCCCCCAACTGGATCGCCCTGCCGGACCTCACAGCCCCCAGGGAGGTCACTGCCCGGTTCCGCCACGCCCGCACCGAGACCCCCTGCACCATCTCCCCCACCGAAGGCGGGGTGCTGGTGGAGGCCCATACCCCCGTCCGGGCCCCCACCCCGGGCCAGTTGGCGGTGTTCTATGAAGGGGACTCGGTCTTGGGCAGCGCCTGGATTGAGCGGGCAGAGTAGAAAATTCCCCCGGCCCTATGGCCGGGGGATTTATACTCTTATTCAAAAATTCAAGCCAGCAGATGTTTCTCCACAAAATCCGCCCAGCCGTCCTCGTCCACGCCCTTTTCGGTGATGACCTGGGCGGCCGCCTTGGCGTCGGGGGAGCCGTTGGCCATGCACACGCTGTGGCCCGAGACCTCAAAGAGGCTGATGTCGTTGGTCATGTCCCCGAAGGACCACACCTGGCCCAGGTCGATGCCGTGGTCCTCACAGAAGGTCCTGAGCAGGGCGCCCTTGGAGGCGTTGACGTTGCAGAACTCGTACATGGTGGACTCGGTCTTGAAGCTGGTGTAGCCCGGCTTGCGCATCTTCGCGGCCCGCTCCTCAATGGCGGGCATGTCCTCCTCCTTCACCCGGAAGCCCACCTTGGGGGCGGGGGCGGCCCAGAACTCGGAATCGTCCTTCACCACCCGGGTGGGGGTGGCGTTTTTCATGTAGGCCCGGGAGGCCTTGGCGTGCTCGTCCAGGTTCCGCACCAGGGAGTAGCCGTCGGCCAGAAGATATGGGTTGTTTTCAAAGGGGGCCATGACCTCAAAGGCCTCCTTCAGCCACTGGGGCTCCATCATATACAGCATTTCGGTGGTGCCCTTTATGCCGTCGTAGATCTCGCCGCCGTTGAAGCCGATGAGCAGCTCGCAGCGGATGCCCCACTGGTCCTCCAAATTATGGAGCTGCGGCACCGAACGGCCCGAAGCCAGCCCAAACAGCACGCCCCTGGCCTGGAGAGCCAGAACGGCTTTCTTTGCCCGCTCGCTCAGGTCGGCATGCTTGACCACCAGGGTGTTGTCAATGTCGCACACCACTAACTTGACAGATTCCATGTGTATCCCTCATCTTTCTTTTCACATTCCAAGACAGTATAACATGAAAAGGCCGGCGGCGCAAGAGAGGAAAACCCTGTTCATCCCTTTGCCAACGTAATAAAACAAAGAAAAATTTTGCTTCCGGGCGTGAGCTTCCGGCAAAGCGGAAATGCAGTAGACCAACGAAAAGACAAAACGCGGAAGGCCGTAGGGCCCTCCGCGTTTTTCGGTTTTACACTCAGCCCCCGGCGGCCCGCTCCAGCTTGTCCAGCACCGCCCGGAACCAGTGGGGCAGGTCGCATTCCACCGTCAGCCTTTCCCCGGTGCGGGGATGGGTGAAGGTGAGCTTTTTGGCGTGGAGGCACTGGCCCCCAAGGCCGGGTACCGGCTTCTTGGCGCCGTACACCGTGTCCCCCAGCAGGGGGTGGCCAATGGAGGCCATGTGGACCCGGATCTGGTGGGTCCGCCCGGTCTCCAGCAGGCACTTCACATAGGTGTGGCCGGGGTAGCGGCCCAGCACCTCCCAGTGGGTCACCGCCTTGCGGCCCTTTTGGCGGTCAACGGCCATCTTCTTCCGGTCGGTGGGGTGGCGGAAGATGGGCGCGTCCACCGTGCCCGCGTCCTCCTTCAGCCCTCCGGTGACCACGGCGTGATACTCCCGGTAGAGGGAGTGGTCCTCCAACTGGGCCGCCAAAGACAGGTGGGCGGCGTCGTTTTTGGCGGCGATGATAAGCCCCGAGGTGTCCCGGTCGATGCGGTGGACAATGCCGGGGCGGAGCACTCCGTTGATACCCGACAGGCTGCCCCCGCAATGGTAGAGCAGGGCATTTACCAACGTGCCGTCCGGGTGGCCGGGGGCGGGGTGGACCACCATGCCCACCGGCTTGTTCACCACGATCACGTCCCCGTCCTCATAGACCACGTCCAGGGGAATGTTTTCGGGCAGGGCCTCGGTGGGCTCGGGTTCCGGAAGCACAACAGAATAGACCTCCCCCGGGGAGGTCTTGCGGTTTTTCTTCGGTGCTTC
>JAGBDQ010000008.1 GCA_017937415.1 Oscillospiraceae bacterium | reverse complement strand
GGACCGCCACGCTCCCCGTGGGGAGCTGACCGCCTATCTCAGCGCTCTGCTGAAGGAGTGCGATGTGCTGATGCTCACCGAGGGACCGGTGGACCTTCACGGCTTTGGGGATTCCCTCTTCGGTCACTTTGACCAGCGGACCCGCGCCATCCAGGCTCAGGCCGAGAAGGGCTATGTCCGGGTGGCCAACATTGCCCAGGCCACTGCCCTGACCCTCCCCCAGGAGGGACTGGGCATGAGCACCCTCCTGCTCTGCGAGGACAAGGAGGAAAAGATCGGCAGGCTCCTGAAACTGGGCCTTGCCGTGCAGGAGACCCACGACCCGCTCATCGAGCGGTATTTTCTGGACCTTAACAACTACTTTATGGAAGGATATGAGGTTTGACCATGAATGCATATCCATTGGAGAGCATCACCCTGGAGGAGGCTATGGAGAAGCAGTTCCGACTGCTGGACTGCATGACCCGGTGCTTCTCGGGCTCGGAGAGCCTGACCCGTGGGGACCTGGGAGTTCGCCAGCCTGGAAACCAGCCGGTGACCACCAGAAAGGTGGAGGAAGTTCTGGCGCGGTTTTTCGGAACCGAGGACGCCATTCTGGTCCGGGGCTCAGGCACCGGAGCCATCCGCTACGGTCTGTCCGCTATTCTGCCAGCGGGGGAAACCCTGCTGGTCCACACCGCCCCGGTCTACTCCACCACCGCCACCACCATTGAAATGTTTGGCTACCACACTGTCTCCGCTGACTTCAATGACCTTTCCCAGGTAGAAAAGGTCCTCAACGATCATCCGGAGATCTCGGCCGCCCTGGTCCAGCACTCCCGCCAGCGGCTGGAGGATTCCTACGACTTGGGAACGGTCATCGCCGCACTCAAGAAGGTCCGGAACATCCCGGTCCTTGTGGATGACAACTACGCCGTAATGAAGACACGGAAAATGGGCACCGAGTTGGGAGCCGACCTCTCCTGCTTCTCCACCTTCAAGCTTCAGGGACCTGAGGGTATCGGCTGCGTGGTGGGCAAAAAAACCTATATCGACAAGATCCGGGCCATGCACTATTCCGGCGGCTGCCAAACCCAGGGCTTCGAGGCCATGGAAGTCCTCCGGGGCCTTGTTTACGCCCCGGTGATGCTGGCCATCACTGCCCGCACGGCGGAAGAGGTGTTGACGCGGCTCAAGAGCGGTGAAGTGAAGGGGGTCTCTGACGCCATGATCGCCAGTGCCCAGTCTAAGGTGCTCCTCATCACCTTCGACGCCCCCATCGCCAAAAAAGTCCTGGCTGCGGCAGAGAAAAGGGGAGGACTTCCCCACCCCGTGGGCTCAGAGTCCAAATATGAGATACAGCCTCTCTTTTACCGGGTCTCGGGGACCTTCCTGAAGGCAGATCCCACCCTGGCCGACCATATGATCCGGGTGAACCCCAACCGGGCAGGGGCAGACACAGTGATCCGCATTCTGCAAGAGAGTATAGAGGAGGTCCAATAAAAGTCATGGGCAAATTCATTGTGATCGTACTGGACGGCTTTGGCATCGGAGCCATGAAGGACGCCGCCACCGCCAGACCGGGAGACGAGAAGGCCAACACCCTGCGGAGCATTCTGCGGGATCAACCCGATCTGAAGCTTCCCACTCTGGAAAAGCTGGGGCTGATGAACGCCTACGGAGCGGAGAGCCAGCATATGAAGTTCTCCCCCGACGCCAACTTTGGAAAAAGTGAGCTGATGCACCACGGGGCAGACACCTTTATGGGCCACCAGGAGATCATGGGTACCCGGCCCAAAATGCCGGAGATCGTCCCTTTCCAGGAGAAAGTGGATGCCGTGGCCCAGCAACTTCGGGATCATGGCCATAAGGTGGTCATCCGGGAGCGAAGCGGCCTTCGCTATGTGGTCTGCGACGACTATGTGACCATTGCCGACAATCTGGAGGCAGACCTGGGCATGTGCTACAACGTGACCGCTCCCCTGGACTTCATCCCCTTTGAGAAAGCCCATGAGATCGCCGAGCTGGCCCGCCAGGTGGTCACGGTGGGCCGGGTCATCGTCTTCGGAGGCACGGGAAACACTATGGAAGACCTCTATGCCGCCGAGGAGATCAAGCAGGGAAAATTCATCGGCATCGCCTCAGCCAAGTCCAAATCCTATGAGCAGGGCTACCAATGCCTCCACCTGGGCTACGGCGTGAACAAGAATGTTCAGGCCCCCACCATTCTGACCAATGCGGGGATCCCGGTGACCCTCATCGGTAAGGTAGCCGACATCGTGGCCAATGATGGTGGCAAGAGCATCTCCTGCGTCCCAACGGTAGAGTGTATGGAGCTTACCATCCAGGCGTTTCGGGATATGGATCGAGGCTTCATCTGCACCAATGTGCAGGAGACCGACTTGGCCGGCCATTCCCAGGACAGCGCAGTCTACCGGGAGAAGCTGGAACAGGCCGACGCCGGCCTTGCCAAACTCCTGCCCCTTCTTACCGAGGAGGACATCCTTCTGGTCCAGGCCGACCACGGCAACGATCCCGACATCGGCCACAGTAAGCACACCCGGGAGAATGTACCCCTTCTGGTCTACCGCAAGGGCCTCCACGGCGTTCACCTGGGCGTCCGCTCCACCATGTCCGATGTGGGAGCCACAGTCTGCGATTTTCTGGGTGTAAAAGCCCCCGAAAACGGGACCTCCTTCCTGCCTCTGCTGGAGCTGAAATGAAATCCCACTTCAAAACGTAGTTTTGAACGAAAGCCAAAATAATTACCAAGAGTTACAGGAAACCGCTTAATATGCAGTTTCCTGTAACTTTTTTATTGTTCATTTTCCCTTTGAACTTTCCGCCTTGCAGCATGATTTTTTGTTTCTTCGTCTCGACTGTGTGTTTCAAATCGTTCCGCAGAATACGGTTTGATTCAATTTTTGCCGCTGGAAAAAGGGAAATTTCTTGACAGAAAGGTCTCATGGCATTAAAATAGATTTGGTGTAATTTAAGGATGAGACTTTTCTCTCCTTTTAAGGGGCCCAATGGCCCAAACATCAAAATCTAATACGGAGGTGTAAAAGCACGGCATGGAATATCTGATTTATGCCCTTATCGGTGTTGCCGCTTTTCTCATCGGCGCTTTTGTGGACAGTATTTACCGCAAGAACGTCTCTGAGAAAAAGCTGGGAAGCGCCGAGGAAGAAGCCAAACGGATCCTGAACGAAGCCATCAAGACCGCTGAAAACAAGCAGCGGGAAGCCATGGTAGAAGCCAAAGAAGCCATCCTCACCGCCCGCAACGAGTGGGAGAAAGAGGAAAAAGAGCGCCGCAGCGACATTCAGAAGCAGGAAAACCGCCTTCAGCAGAAGGAGGAGAACCTGGACAAGAAGCTGGAAAATCTGGAAAAGAAGGAAGAGACCCTTCAGGAGAAGATCGCCGGTCTGGAACAGAGCCGGGAGGAAGTGGAGGAGATCAAGCAGCGGCAGATGGCCGAGCTGGAGCGGATCTCCGGCATGACCGCCGAGGAAGCCAAGGACATGCTGGTTTCGCAGCTGGAGGCCGAGGTCACTCACGAGTCGGCCGCCAAGATCAAGGAGGCCGAGGCCCATTACAAGGAGGAGGCGGACAATATGGCCCGGGAGATCATCTCCCTCGCCATCCAGCGCTGCGCCTCCGACCATGTGTCTGAGGCCACTGTGTCCGTAGTTCCCCTGCCTTCCGACGACATGAAGGGCCGGATCATCGGCCGGGAGGGCCGGAACATCCGGACCCTGGAGACTCTCACCGGCGTGGACCTGATCATCGACGATACCCCCGAGGCCATCACAGTGTCCTGCTTCGAGCCGGTGCGCCGGGAGATCGCCCGGATCGCCCTGGAGAAGCTGATCCAGGACGGCCGGATCCATCCCGCCCGTATTGAGGAGATGGTGGAGAAAGCCAAGCGGGAGGTGGACGCCACCATCAAGGCCGAGGGTGAGCGGGCCGTCTTTGAGGCCAACGTCCACGGCCTGCACCCTGAGCTTATCAAGCTGCTGGGCCGCATGAAGTACCGCACCAGTTACGGACAGAACATTCTGAACCACTCGTTGGAGGTGGCCCATCTGGCCGGGCTCATGGCCGCCGAGTTAGGTGTGGACGTGAACACCGCCAAGCGGGCCGGCCTGCTCCACGACCTGGGCAAGGCCATCGACCGTGAGGTGGAGGGCAGTTCCCACGTGGCCATCGGCGTGGAGCTGGCCCGGAAGTACCGGGAGAGCGAGGAGGTCATCCACGCCATTGAGGCCCACCACAACGACGTGGAGCCCAAGACCTTGGTGGCCGTGCTGGTCCAGGCTGCCGACGCCATCTCGGCCGCCCGTCCCGGGGCCCGGCGGGAGAATCTGGAGAACTACATCAAGCGTCTGGAGACCTTGGAGGGCATCGGCGCCTCCTTCCCCGGCGTGGAGAAGTGCTTCGCCATTCAGGCCGGCCGGGAGATCCGCATTATGGTGGAGCCCGATAAGGTCACTGAGGACCAGATGGTCATTCTGGCCCGGGAGGTTGCCAAGAAGATCGAGGACGAGATGGAATATCCCGGCCAGATCAAGGTCAACATCATTCGGGAGACCAAGGCGGTCGATTACGCCAAATAAGGACCCAAAACGCATTGGGGAGGCAGGCAAAAACCGCCTGCCTCCCTCTTCTTTGAAAAGGAGGCCCCCTGCCCATGAAGCACAAACTCCATTACAATTCCCCAGTGATCCTTACGTTTTTCTTTCTCTCCCTGGCCGTGCTGGGGCTGGACTGGCTCACCAAGGGCTGGACCACCCTGCACCTGTTTTCGGTCTACCGCTCCCCCATCACACCCCTGTGGTTCGTGCGGCTTTTCGGCCATGTGCTGGGCCATGGGGGATATTCCCACTTTGCCGGAAATATGGTGCTGCTGCTGGTGGTGGGACCGCCTATGGAGGAACGGTACGGAAGCCGCTCCCTTCTGGCGGGCATCCTGTTCACCGCTCTCATCTCGGGACTGCTCCAGTGCCTCCTCTTCCCCGGCTATGCCCTGCTGGGGGCCAGCGGCATCGTCTTTATGCTGATCCTGCTGTCCTCCCTCTCAGGCATGAAATCCGGCACCATCCCCCTGACTCTTATTCTGGTGGCTATCATTTATCTGGGGCAGGAGATCTACGCCGGGCTTTTCGTGGCCGACAACACCGCCCACTTTATGCACCTGGCCGGCGGGGTCTGCGGCACGGGATTCGGGTTCCTGGTGCGGAAACAGAGCTGAAAATGACACCCCAGGCCGTTGGCCTGGGGTGTTGCTTCAGCTTTTCAGTTGGAATATGCTGGGCAGAGTCAGTCCCCGCCCTCTTTCTCCTCCGCCCTGAGCCCTGTGATCAGAAGCCAAAGGGCCGCCAGGACCACCGCAGCCAGAAAAGTCCCCCAGGTACCCTGGGAGAGGGCGACGAACCTTCCTCCCGCCACGCTGCCGGCCCGCCAGGGGTAAATGTCCCCTGTGGTCCGCTCCATCATCCAGAGACAATCCCGGAGCCCCAGCATCCCGGCGCAGAAAACGGCCAGGAGCCCGGCGAAAAGCAGATACCGCCTCTCCCCTTTCCTCCAGAGAAACACCGTACAGAGCAGCCACAGCAGAAAAAGCCAGACAAAAAAGCCCGTCTGTTGGTGCTCCACCAGCCTCGGAGCGGTTTGAGCAATGGCTTGCCAAAGCCTGGGCAGCCAGTAGAGCCCGGCAAAAACCGGAATCAGGGCGGGAAGCGTCCGCCCCGGCTTGGGCCACCCCCAGGCAAAGCGGAGAACGGTCAAAGGAAAGGGCAGTTCTCCTCCAAAGCCCTTTTTTACCACCAGGTACTGGGTCAGGGCAGTGAGGGCAAGGGCCAAAAGGACCATCAGGAAAAGGCTGCCCACCCCCCAAGCAGCCGGATTTTGCATGGCGGACCGCAGCCATATCAGGTCAGACAGCACTTCCCCGGTATTCAGCAAGGTCAGGAGCAAGCGGAGAACCAACCCCAGCCACACACACCATCCAGCCAGGGAGAGATTTGCCATCAGGTTCACCAACCCTTCCCCCACCAGGAACCATGTGTTCTGCCGCTTTTCTTCCTTTTGAAGCCGAACGCCGTAGATCAGGCAGCCCACGTAGGCGGCGTAACACAGAGGCAGGGGCAGAACTCCGCTCAATGGAAAGTAGAGCACTCCCGCTCCAATGGCGAAGGCGGCAGGGAGCAGCTTTTGCCACTCCGTGTGGGTCATTTCAGGGGACCGTTTCCCGCCCAGCAGCTCGTCCACCGTCACCCCTAGCGCCCGGGCCAGGGGCACCAGAGTGGGCACATCGGGGTAGCCCCCGTCCGACTCCCAGCGGGACACCGTCTTGTCACTGACCCCGATCTTCTCGGCCAGTTCCTGCTGGGTGTACCCCTTGGCCTTCCGATAGGTTTTCAGCCGCTCCCCAAAGGTCTTTTCTTCCATGGTCCTCACTCCTTTCCTCCCTATGGTAGCAGAAACCGCCTCTCAGGGGAACCCCAAGAGGCGGGATTTTTCTCTCGCGGGGCGAGAATGGGGTCAGATCCGGGTATAGCTCACATACCGGTACACCAGCCCGTCCTGCTCCAGGGGCTCTCCGGTGCTCACCACCTGCCAGGCGGGGTCTTCGTCCAGGTTGGGGAAGAAGGTGTCGGCGTCCGGGAAAGCGTGGTCGATCTTGGTGACGTATGCCGTGTCGCAGTATGGGAGCAGGGCCTTGTAGACACTGCCGCCGCCGATGACGAAGCTGTCCTTCGGTGCAGCGGCCAAAAGGGACTCTACATCGTGAAATACCTCCGCTCCCTCGGCCTGGAAGCCGGGATCCCGGGACAGGATCAGGTTGTCCCGGTTCTTCAGGGGCCGGCCGCCGGGAAAGGTGGCCAGGGTCTTGCGGCCCAAGATCACCGTATGCCCGCTGGTCAGCTCCTTAAACCGCTTCAAATCTTCTTTCAGATAGCAGAGCTGGTCTCCGCCCTTTCCGATGGCCCAGTTTTTGTCAACGGCTACGATGAGGTTCATATATGGCACTCTCCTTTATTTGCGGGAGGGACTTGCCCCTCCCCTACATCAAATGGCCACCGGGATCTTCTCTTCCAGCGGGTGGGCCTCGTAGCAGCCCTCCAGCTTAAAGGAATTCTTGGTGAAGGCGTAGAAATCGGTGATGTCGGGGTCCATCCAGAGCTTGGGGGCCTCATAGGGCTCCCGCTCAATGATCTCCTTGATGATGGGCACGTGCCGGTCGTAGATGTGGGCGTCGGCGATGACGTGAACCAGCTCCCCCGCCTCCAGGCCCGAGACCTGGGCAAACATTTTGAGCAATGCGGCGTACTGCATCACATTCCAGCCGTTGGCGGTGAGCATATCGTTGCTCCGCTGGTTCAGGATGCCGTTGAGGGTGTTGCCGCTGACGTTGAAGGTCATGGAGTAGGCGCAGGGCTGAAGGCCCATCTCCTTCAGATCGTGGTGGTTGAAGATGTTGGTGACCATCCGCCGGGAGGCGGGGCT
>JAGBDQ010000130.1 GCA_017937415.1 Oscillospiraceae bacterium | reverse complement strand
TTGCGCTCATTCTGCTCTGCACCTGGGAAAAGGTACAGGAGCTGGCTCTGTGGTGTATCGGTAAGCTGCCCGACACAGAAAAGTGGCAAAAGCGGAAAAGCGAGTGGCGCAAAAACATAGAGGCGCTCCGCGCCCAGTCTAAAGTCCTACTGTCCAGCAAGGGCCGCTGCGGCGCCGTGATGCTGTTATACGCGGGGAAATACTGTCTGCTCTATACAGTCTCCGATCTGAGCATTTCCCTCCTGGGGCTTGGAGCGCTCTCCTTCCCGCAGGTGCAGCTTCTCTCTTCGGTCATGGTGCTCATCGCCAACGCGATCCCCAATGTGGGCGGCGTGGGCCCCGCTGAGTTTACCTTCACCCTGCTCTACTCCCCCTACCTGGGGAACGCCAACGCCGCCTCTGCCATGATCCTGTACCGAATCGCCAGCTACCTGTTTCCCTTCCTGGTCAGTATTCTTTTTGTCCTCTACTTCCGCCGGCAGGTCCGGCGGCGGGGAGGCCGGCTGTCAAAGCAATAATGTCTACCGCCGATATATTGGCTGGCAGGATCAGGAAAACCCTCCTATGCTATGTCTAAGGAGTTGGTTTTATGTTGTATCCAGCCGAAACCGGTCGAAATGCCCTGCCGTCCCAAAGGCCCCAGGCCCCTGCACAGGAAGCACCTCCTGTTTCCTTCTATCCCGGTGTTCACCTGTTGTGCGGGGCGGATGAGACAGACGGTCCCCAAGCCCGGAGCTGCGCCCTTCTCTGCCGCCTTGGGGTCACGGCCAACTACATCGGATTCCTCCAGATGGCCTATGCGCTCCAGCTATGCGCGGAGGACCACACACGGCTCTTGCTTGTGACCAAACTGGTCTATCCGGATGTGGCAAGGCATTTCCACACCAACGGGATCGCGGTAGAGCGCAACCTGCGGACCGTGGGCGGCATCATCTGGCGGGAGAGCCGTCCCCTGCTGGAGGCTCTGGCCCACCGGCCTCTGGCTCAAAAGCCGGCCACCTCTCAGCTGCTGGCCATCCTGACAGCCGCCATAGTGCCCCCCACCCCCAACCTGTCACAGCTTTCTTGACAGCAGCCGCCTCAATATGGTACAATTCTACAGGTATTTCACACTTCGAAACGAGAAAGTGAGTGAGGCTCATGCAGGATCCCCGCATCATTCTGGTGGCCGAGACCGGCGCCGATATCGCTCCCGAGCTGGCCCAGCGCTACAACATTCAGATCGTCCCCATGCATGTCACTTTTGGCACGGATACCCGGGACGACGGCGCAGTCCCCTCGGAGGAGGTCTGCGACTTCTATGACCGCACCGGGACCCTGTGCAAGACCAGCGGCAGCGTCCCCGAAGATTTCACCAAATGTTTTGACGAGATCCATACCCGTTGGCCGAACGCTCAGATCCTTTACCTGGCCTATTCCTCCGCCACCACCTGCTCCTACCAGAGCGCCCAGATCGCCGCCGAGGAGCGGGACTATGTGACCAGCCTGGACACGAAAATGGCCAGCGGCGGACAGTGCTGCATTGTGATCGAGGCCGCCAAGTGGCTGGAAGCCCATCCGGAAGCCACCCTTCAGGAGGCCGCCCAAATGGCCCAGGGGCTCATTGACCGGGCCAATATGTGCTTTATCCCCAAGGACATGGAGTATCTTCGGGCCGGCGGGCGGGTGAGCAACGCAGTGGCCCTGGTGGGCAAAGTGCTGGGGATCACCCCCCTTATCGAGTTTGTGGACGGTAAGCTGGTGGCCACCCGAAAGCTCCGGGGTAAGCTGGAGGCCCTGGTGCCCAAGCTCATTACCGAGTATGCCGAGAAATGGGACCTGGACCGGAAGGAGCTTTGGCTCATCTGGACCCCCCGTTTCCCCGACGACCTGAAGCGTACCGCCGAGGAGACTGCAGCCAGCCTGGGCTTCGAGACTGTCACCTGGGTCAAAAGCGGCGGCGTCATCACCTCCCACAGCGGCCCCAGCGCCTTCGGCGTGGTGGGCTTTACCAGGGCCTGAACCTCTCCTTTCGTTAAAAACGCGGACCGCAATTGCGGTCCGCGTTTTGCTTGCTTCGGTGCCCTGCCTCTGCAATTCCGATATATAAAGAGAAGGCCGGGCAAAGCCGGCCTTCTCTCCTTTTTCCTTTATTCACCCTGGGCCTCAGCCTGGGTGCTCTCAGCCACAAACCGGTCAAAGTTCA
>JAGBDQ010000129.1 GCA_017937415.1 Oscillospiraceae bacterium | reverse complement strand
GGCCACACCCCCACTCTCACTCCCGAATACCAGGCGGTCATTGACGCCGACCGGAAGGAACTTCTGGGCGAGTTCTGCCGGGGCTGCGGCTACTGCGCCCCCTGCACCGTGGGCATCGTCATCAACCAGTGCGCCCGGATGTCCCAGATGATCCGCCGGGCCCCCTCGGCAAACTGGCTCTCTCCCCAATGGCAGGCCGAGATGGCCAAGATCGAAGTGTGCATCGAGTGCGGGGCCTGTATGAAGCGCTGCCCCTACGAGCTGAACATCCCCCAGCTTTTGCGGAAGAACTGGGCGGACTATCAGGAGATCCTGGCAGGGAACCGCAAGGCAGAATAAGAATACAAGGAGGATCAATTATGGGCTTCCTATCCATTTTGCTTATTGATATTTTCTTCATTTGGCTTGTGGTAAAAGGGATCTCCCGGCTGGTCCGTAAGGTTAGAGATCTGGACCCAAACAGCAAAAATGATATTTCTGAGGAAGAGAAGTAAGACGGGGAAAGCCATATGTGAAAAAGTGCCCACCGACACCGGTGGGCACTTTTGCTTTTAATCTGTTCCCTCCCGTCCCTTTTTGTAGAGCCAGAAGGCCAGCACCCCTCCGACGATGGCGGTGAGGATGCCTATCACTATAATAATGGTGGCAATGGTCACGAAGACCTGCCCCATGTCACTGAGGACTGTGACCTGGCCACCAAAGGGAGAGGAGCCAAAGAGCTCGGTTACCGCCTCGGGGGGCAGGTCAATGGGGTTCCCTGCACCATCCACGGCGGAGGTGGCCCAATCATAGCCGTACATCCCCCCGATGGCCACCCGAAACATCCGGCTGAAAGCGAACCGGGCGATGCCGCCCACCAGGGCGGTGCCCAGGCCCCCCAGGGTCACATACACCCCGAAGAGCCAGCTGTTCCGTTTGACCGCCCGGCCCACATGTCCCCACAGGCCGGAGGCCTCCCCGTCGCTCCCGCCCTTCTTCCCGGGCGGGGCCTGGGGCGGCAGCTCGCCGGAAGACTGCTCCGGGGGCTTCTCCCCGCTGAGGAGCTGGTCGGTGGTGATGCCGAAAGCCCCGGCCAGGGCCTTCAGCTTGCCTACCTCGGGGGTGGCCTCGTCCAGCTCCCACTTGCTCACTGCCTGGCGGGACACCCCCACCTGCTCGGCCAAAGCCTCCTGGGAGAGCCCAGCGCGGCGGCGGTAGTATTGAATGGTTTCGCCCAATGTCATGGTGTGGTTCCTCCTTCTGTTTTCGGTAAAAACAGCTTACCAAAAACCCGGTTGCGACGCCACCAACCGGGACTGGAATTTCGGCAACCACTGGTTGCAAAGGACCGACAGGCCGTATCTCCCGGAGGATATGTCACCCATTACCCCGCCGTTCTGCCAGAACCATAAAATACTTCTCCAGAATAAAAAACGCATGGGCGCGTTATTCTGCACCCATGCGTTTTCTGCTCCCGCCTCAGCACTGGATCCGCTTCAGACGAATTTCCCAACCATAGCACGGCTCCATCTGATTGATGATGGCGTCCATACGCTCCCGAAGGGTGCGGCGGGACTTTCTGTTGCCCTCCATCTGCTCCACCAGACAACCAAAGTGGATGGGGTCGGCGTTGTCGCCGGCCACCAGGCAGACCGTCCGACCCACCAGGTCGTCCATATGGGTCGGAGTGATGTCGCGGACGTCCATCGAGACGGCGCCTGTGTGCAGATTTATTTCATAGGGCGCATCCCATGCCAGACGGCTGATCCTGTCCAACTGTGCAGCGTCTTTGATTTTGATTTCTTTTACCATTGCAAAAGCCTCCTTTTCACCTTGCGGCAAATCACACTCCCGTGTGATTTGCCACATTCTATCACTGTGAGCGGCTTTCGTCAATGGGGGAAATTGTAAAAATTGAACAAAAAGTTTAGAAATTTAAGGCTATAAACCAAGCTAATTTTGTTTGATTTGCACAAAATTCCGTGCAAGAGTCAGTTTTTCAAGCTCTGCATGGGTGCGGGGATCCTTCCGCCACGGCGGACAAAGTCTACGGAAGATTCGGGGTGGACCGGCATAATGGGAGCAGAGCCCAGCAAGCCGCCGAACTCCACCGTGTCCCCCACCTTCTTGCCGGGGGCGGGGATGAGCCGCACGGCGGTGGTTTTGGAGTTGACCATGCCGATGGCCGCCTCATCGGCGATGATGGCGGAAAGAGTCTCGGCACTGGTGTCCCCGGGGACGGCGATCATATCCAGCCCCACCGAGCACACGCAGGTCATGGCCTCCAGCTTCTCCAGGGTGAGGGTCCCCTTTTGGGCGGCGGCGATCATGCCCTCGTCCTCGCTCACCGGGATGAAGGCGCCGCTGAGCCCGCCCACATGGGAGGAGGCCATGACGCCTCCCTTTTTCACCGCGTCGTTGAGAAGGGCCAGGGCGGCGGTGGTACCGTGGGTGCCGCAGGTCTCCAGCCCCATCTCCTCCAAAATGCGGGCCACGCTGTCTCCCACGGCGGGGGTGGGGGCCAGAGAGAGGTCCACAATGCCGAAGGGTACCCCCAGCCGGGCGCTGGCCTCCTGGGCCACCAACTGGCCCATGCGAGTGATGCGGAAGGCGGTCTTCTTCACGGTTTCGGCCACCACATCAAAGGGGGCCCCCTTCACGCTCTGGAGGGCGTGGTAGACCACCCCGGGGCCGGAAACACCCACGTTGATGACCCGGTCGGGCTCGCTTACCCCGTGGAAGGCCCCTGCCATAAAGGGGTTGTCCTCCACGGCGTTGCAGAACACCACCAGCTTGGCGCAGCCAAAGCCGTCCTGACTGGCAGTTTTGGCGGCCAGCTCTTTGATGGTGCGGCCCATAAGGTCCACCGCGTCCATGTTGATGCCCGCCTTGGTGGAGCCCACATTCACGCTGCCACAGACCAACTCAGTCTCCGAGAGGGCAGAGGGGAGGGAGCGAATAAGCTTCTTGTCGGCGGGGGTCATGCCTTTCTGCACCAGGGCGGAGAAGCCGCCGATGAAGTTGACCCCGGTCTCCTTCCGCGCCCGGTCTAGGGCGATGGCGAAGGGGGTATAGTCATCGGTCTCCGAGGCCCCGGCCACCAGGGCCATGGGGGTCACCGAAATACGCTTGTTGACAATGGGGATGCCGAACTCGGCCTCGATGTCCTCCCCGGTTTTCACCAGGTCCTTGGCGGAGCGGGTGATCTTGTCATAAATTTTCCGGCAGGCGGCCCGGGGGTCCGGGTCGGCACAGTCCAGCAGATTGACGCCCATGGTGATGGTGCGCACGTCCAGGTGCTGCTGGTCGATCATGTGGATGGTATCTAAAATTTCATTTTGATTGAACATGGGCATGGGTATCACCTCTCAAATCCTGTGCATGGCGTTAAAAATATCCTCCCGCTGGGCGTGGATCACCAGCCCCTTTTCCTTCCCGGCCTCCTCCAGCACCTTGACAAGCTGGGCGAAGGGCAGGTCGGTCTGGGAGGCGTCCACCAGCATGATCATGGTGAAGTACTCCTGCAGAATGGTCTGGCTGATGTCCAGCACGTTGACCTTGTGCTCGCTCAAGAGGGCACAGACCGAAGCGATAATGCCCACCTGGTCCTTGCCGATGACGGTAACAATGGCTCTCATAATTCTTCTTCCTCCTCTGGGTTTTGATAGACGATCTCGCTGTATGGGACCCCCGTGCGGGCCAGTAAAAAGACCCGGCGGCGGTTGGGGATCATATCTTCCGGTAGGGCATCGGTGGGAAACCAGGCCATACCGCTGCACTTGTCCGGCTCCCGGATGGTCGGATCCCCCTCCCATTTTCTGATCTCAAAGTAAAAGTCGTAGTAAGTAAGCTCCTTGATCCGGTGGCTCACATGGAGGAATTCCGCATCCTCGGGCTTTGCCGCCAGCCCGGTCTCCTCCCAAAGCTCCCGGCACACCGCCTGGGAGACGGTCTCCCCCTCCTCCACATGGCCGCTGCCCGCGAAGTCCCACTTGCCGTCCATGTAGTTGGTGTTGGCCCGGCGGAGAAGTAAAACCTCCTCCCGGCCCCCCTGCTCCCGGAGCACCACGGGCAGCACCGCCGACAGGGCTTTGAAATGTTGACTCATTTTCCCACCTCCAGCTCATAGAGCAGCATGACGGGCTTTCCGTCT
>JAGBDQ010000128.1 GCA_017937415.1 Oscillospiraceae bacterium | reverse complement strand
TGGACACTGCTGGTCACAAATTCTGTCCTGTCCCGGTAAACGATCAGCCGCCCGGATTTCAACAGGGTCTTGACGTCAGCCTGGTAGATCGGGGTCTCCGGATCCGAGCCTCCCTGAACCGTTTTCTCCCCGCATAATGGACAAAAGTCGGCCCCTTCGGGGATCGCATGTCCGCATTTTTCGCATATCATGTTCCGATAAACCTCCCTTCCCTGAATCCTGTTCATTTTATCACATAAGCAAAGCATTTTCAACAAATGGCCATAAAATTCTACAGAAAACCCCAGAAGTAAGCTGAATCTATGTTTCCCCCAGCAATAGTTCCTTTACAGATGCAAGATCCATTCTGTCCAACACATGATCCGCCTGTGGAGTCGCCTCATGAGGCGAGAGGTTGGAACGGATGTACAGGGTGGACAAGCCTGCGGCCCGGCCTCCGCAGATGTCGCAGGTGCCATCGTTTCCAATCATGACAGCGATACGGGGATCCATATTTTCCCTCTTCAGCAGAATATCAAAAAAGCGGCGGTCCGGCTTTTTGACTCCGTAATCCGAGGAGAGATATATTCCGTCAAAAAAAGGCTTGAGCCCCAGTTCTTCCAACTCCAGCGTAGTAAAGATACTCTGTGCGTTGGAGAGAAGGTATACGCCCCGGCCACTGGCCCGCAACGCCTCCAGCAGAGCCTCCACGCCGTCGTACAGCCGGATATACGCGGTGGAAAGCCTCCGGAATTGCCGCCCGATTCGGACAGCCTGCTCCCGCCCAACGGGCACGCCCTTTGCCTGAAAGAGCTGCTGAAACACCAGCTCGATCTGAATTTCCGGATGAGCCTCATGGGCATCTCCGGCCGGAGAGGCAAGCCCGGCCTCCGCGTCCTTGATCGCCTGAAAGTATGCGCAGCGCAGCTCATGGGGATGGTAGACGGCGCCCTGCCCCCTGTAAAGCTCCGCCATGGCGCTCCAGAGCCGGGGCGTGTCCTCCTCCGTATGGATGTCCACCAAAGTACCGTATAGGTCAAAAATGCAGTTCTGATATCTCATAAGATCCCTTCCCCGCAAGTTGGGAAATGTCTTCCCTGAAATGTATCTAGATTATATCAGAAATGGATTTCCCGGTCAAACGGCAAAAACGCCCCACCGGGGCGGGATACGAACCGTATCCCATCCCGGCGGGGCAAGCAGCCGCTTTTATCTTTCTTGAAAAAGCCTCATTTCAGCTTCCAGGCCAGATCGTTGAGGAACAGCTCCTTTTCCAGCCCTTCCACCGTGGTTTCCCTGCCGATATGGACAAACTCAATGTCCATCATTCGGCACCAATCCCGCATCATGTCGGCGGTCACGTCGTAGGAGAGCACCGTGTGGTGGGCACCCCCCGCCGTGATCCAGCACTCCACCCCGGTGGTCAGGGAGGGCTCGGCCTGCCACATGACCCGGGCCACGGGCAGGTTGGGCATGGGCAGAATGGGCTTGACGCAGTGAATGTCCTGGCAGATGAGCCGCAGCCGCCCTCCCATGTCGATGAGAGAAACCACAACGGCGGGGCCTTCCTTCCCCTCAAAGACCAGCCGGGCCGGGGGCTGCCGGTCCCCGATCCCAAGGGGGTGGACCTCGATCCGGGGCCGTCCCGCCGCGCAGCAAGGGCAGACCTCCAGCATATGGGCCCCCAGGGAATACTCCTGCCCCTTCACCAGATGATAGGTATAGTCCTCCATAAAGAGGGAGCAGCCGTTGCCCCCCTCCCCCATAGCCTTCAGAATGGCGGTCATGGCGGACACCTTCCAGTCCCCCTCGCCGCCGTAGCCGTAGCCCTGGGCCATGAGGTGCTGGGAGGCCAGACCGGGGAGCTGGTCCATACCGTGCAGGTCCTGGAAGGTGTTGGAGAAGGCTTTGCAGCCTTCAGCGTCCATCATCTTTTTGATGGCGATCTCCTCCCGGGCCTGATAGCGGACCGCTTCCACATTCTCAGTGGCAAAATCATAGCTTTCCCCGTACTCCGCCATGAGCTGGGCCACCTCCCGGTCGGTGACAGCCTCCATGGTTTTCACCAGATCCCCCACCGGCCAGGTGTTCACCTGCCAGCCCAGCTTGATCTGAGCCTCCACCTTGTCGCCCTCAGTGACGGCCACCTCCCGCATATTGTCTCCGAAGCGCATGACCTTCATGGTCTTAGAGACTGCCACGCCTACGGCGGCCTTCATCCAGTCCCCCAGCCGCTTCTGCACGTCGGCGTCCTTCCAGTAGCCGGCCACGATCTTCCGGGGGGCCCGGAGCCGGGCCCCGATGAAACCGTGCTCCCGGTCGCCGTGGGCGGCCTGGTTCAGGTTCATGAAGTCCATGTCGATCTCTTCGTTTGGAATTTCACGGTTGTACTGGGTAGCAAAGTGCAGGTATGGTTTCTGCAGATTCGCAAAACCGTTGATCCACATTTTAGATGGAGAG
>JAGBDQ010000127.1 GCA_017937415.1 Oscillospiraceae bacterium | reverse complement strand
CCAAGGAATTCGGGGTAAAAATGACTCTGGAACACTGCACCGAGGGGCACCTGATCCCCGATGTGGTGGCCGCCTCCGGTTTCCCCGCCGCTGTTGGCCCCACGCTCACAGGGGCCAGCAAGATCGAGTTGGTCAACAAGACCTTTGAGACTCCCAAAATTCTCTCTGAGGCCGGGGTCCAGGTCAGTATCATTACGGACAACTCGGTGATCCCCCAGGAGTACCTGCCCCTGTGCGCCGGTTTGGCCGCCAAGGCGGGCATGGATCCCTTTGCCGCCCTCCAGGCCATCACCATCAACCCCGCCAAGCACTTGGGCATTGAGGACCGGGTTGGCTCTCTGGAGGTCGGAAAAGATGCTGACGTGGTCCTGACCAAGGGCGACCCCCTGGTCAGCGATTCCACCATCGCTGCCGTGATCGTCAACGGCCGAAAAGTCGTTGGATAAGCAAATCTTAAAAGAGAAAAGTTAGGAAGAGGGAATGTTCTATGAAAAATCCGTATGCCGTCCTGTTGGTAGCCGCTTTTGTGGTGATCTTCGCCATCTACTCACTTGTGAAGCGGCAAAAGAATATGGCCGCCCTCCAGACCGGTGAGGACATGGAGAGGCTGAAAGAGGCCATCCGCAAGGTCCTGCCCGGCGAGAGCGGCTATAAGGTGGCCTAAGCCCACTATGAGCGCAGCGAAACCTATGGCCGTCGAACCACTACATACTATTATTCTTACGGCCTCGCCTTTGACGCCGCCCGGATGTTTATTGTCCCCCTGAAGTTCGAAAAGGATCAGATCCTGCCCCAATCCCCCGCCCTCATTACCAGCGACAATGTCGGCGTGGCCGAGGTCAAGGAGGTCAAGAAGCAGGATCAGCTGAAAGAGGTCTACATGACCATCCGGAACAAAGATGGCCAGAACCCTGTGGAATTCTATGTCACGGCGCAGAACCTGAAAAGCGACCGGTTCCACCACTTCAACATCCTCCAGCAGGAGGAGTGCGAGGCTTTCGCCCGGTTTGCTGGCACATTGGCCCAGAAGGTCACCGAGGAAAACGGTGAGCTGAGGGAGCGGATGGCCAACGAAGCTATCGCCAGCGGCAGCAAGAGCAGCAAAACCCTGGGCATTCTGAGTATTGTCTTTTGCTGGCTCTTTATCGCGGGCATCATCTTCGGCATCATCGGTCTCCTCTGCGCTCCCAAGCCCAAGGAAACAGGAAAACCGGTCCCCGGTTTCATCCTCAGCCTGGTCGGCACCATCCTATCCCTGGTCATCGGCCTGGGCGGACTTTTGCTTATGATCGCATCCTGAGTTTTCCATAGAAAGAACCCGGCGGAGGTTTCCGCCGGGTTCCTCTTTATTCACTCCTTGTAATGCCACCATTTCTGCTCTTCTGGAGTATCGGCCCGCCCCTCCGCAAACGCCACCGCCAGACGGTAAACATAGAGACAGCAGCGGTCTAAGGTTTCCCCGGGAAATCGGGCGCAGTCCCTCGCATACAGCTCCTCCGGGGCCTTTCCCGCCAGATCCTCCACGCAGGAAACCCCGATCGCCTCCAAGTGCTTTTTCATGTTTTTCCCCACGCCGGGAATGGTCAAAAGGTCGGTTCCCATTGTCCGCCCCCCTCACAAAAGCTCTTTGTATTCCTCCAGGGCAGCAAGCCCCTTGTCGGTCACCCGATAAAGGTATCGGCTGCCGCCGGCGGCGGGCTCCCGGCTGAACCAGTCCAGCACATTACGCCCCAATATGGATGTGGTGTTCGAGGGTCCCCCCGCTTTCCTGACATCAAGAGCCTGCATGGGACCGCTCTCCCGCAGGATCCAGGCCACCAAAAGTGCCTGTTCCTTATAGGCTGTCAGGATCTTCCGCCGGGTGACCCCGCCGGTATTGCTGCTTCCTGTGCGGCTCTCATGCTCCCGGATCACCGCCAGCCGGCGCTTCTTGTCCCGCCGGGGCTGGGCGGCCTCTTTAGGGTGGACAGCAACATCCACCTGGGCAGTCCCGTTGGAGGAAAACCCCACATAGATAAGCCCCAATTCCAGCCGGCGGCAGAGGGCTTCCATCTCTTTGATATGGGGCGCCATATACCCCCGCTTGGGCAGAGGCACCGCCACATAGACCCCATCCGCAATACGCTGGCGGTCCATGGCCTGGTAGATGAGTTCCAGGGTGAACCCCCGCTTCAGCTCCACCACGATCAGTTCCCCATCCCGTAGGGCGGTCATATCACAGTTCTTGACCTCACCCTTGACCTCATAGCCCAAAGATTCTAAATATTCCTTGACCGGCCCATAGAGATTTTTCTCCAGAAGTTCCACGGCTTATCCCTCGTAGAGAGGATATTTCCCGGTGAGCTCGGCCACCTGGGCCCGGATATTCTCCGCCTGAGCTTCAAAATCCCGGACAGCCGAAGCGATACATTTCGCAATAACCGCCATCTCAGCCTCTTTGAATCCGCGGGTGGTAGCGGCAGGCGTTCCCAGGCGAAGGCCGCTGGTAATCGTAGGCTTCTCCGGGTCCCCGGGGACGGCGTTCTTGTTGGCCGTGATATTCACCTCATCCAGCCGTCGTTCCAACTCCTTCCCGGTAACTCCGGTGCCCCGGAGATCCAACAGCATCAGGTGGTTGTCGGTACCGCCTGAGACAAGGTCCAACCCCTCAGCCAAAAGCCCCTGGGCCAGAGCGGCGGCGTTTTTCACCACCTGCTCCTGATAGGTCTTGAATCCCGGCTTCAGCGCCTCCCCCAGGGCCACCGCCTTGGCGGCGATCACGTGCTCCAAAGGCCCGCCTTGGCTGCCCGGGAAAATCGCCGAATCGATCTTCTTGGCCAGCTCCTCCCTACAGAGGATCATCCCGCCCCGGGGGCCCCGGAGGGTCTTGTGGGTGGTGGTGGTCACCACGTCTGCATAGGGTACCGGCGAGGGATGGAGCCCGGCGGCTACCAGCCCGGCGATATGGGCCATATCCACGAAGAGATAGGCTCCCACCTCATGGGCAATATCGGCAAAAACCTTGAAGTCAATGATCCGGGGATAGGCCGAAGCCCCGGCCAGGATCATTTTGGGCTTCTCCCGTCTGGCGATCTCCCGGACCTGGTCGTAGTCGATCCGCCCATCCTCCCCCACGCCGTAGGAAACGATGTGATAATTTTTCCCCGAGTAGTTCACCGGGGACCCGTGGGTCAGGTGCCCTCCATTGGAGAGATCCATCCCCAGCACGGTGTCCCCCAGCTGGCAGAGCGCGGCGTAGACGGCATAGTTTGCCTGGGCGCCTGAGTGGGGCTGAACATTCACATGGTCACACCCGAAGAGCTTCTTGGCACGCTCCCGGGCCAGGTCCTCGACCACGTCCACGTACTGACAGCCGCCATAGTACCGCTTGCCGGGGTATCCCTCAGCATATTTGTTGGTGAGCACACTGCCCTGAGCCAGCATAACTGCGGGAGAAGCGAAGTTCTCCGAAGCAATGAGCTCGATATTCCTCTGCTGACGGTCATACTCTGCCTTTACAGCCGCAGCCAGCTCCGGGTCCTGGAGCGCAATATAATCCATCATTTCCTTCAGCATAATAGGATCCTCCTTGATTTTTCTTGTGGCCTTTTCCCATTTTCTATGATAAAATAGATTCACTGTAATTGCAAGGGGGAATCGCCATGAGAAAAAAAGAACAGGCCGCCCACATCGTAGACGCCTTGAAGCTGGAATATCCAGAGGGGATCTGTTCCCTTCAGTATCCCAAGCCCCATGAGCTGCTGTTTTCGGTCCGGCTCTCGGCCCAGTGTACCGATGAGCGGGTCAATCAGATCACCCCCGCCCTCTATGCCCGTTTTCCCTCTCTGGATGCCTTTGCCCAGGCTGACGTGCATGAGGTGGAGGAGCTGATCCACTCCTGCGGCTTTTTCCGTGCCAAAGCCCACGACATCGTGGAGAGCGCCAAAATGCTCCTTGCCGACTTCGGCGGCAGAGTCCCCGACAACATGGAAGACCTGCTGAAGCTCCCCGGCGTGGGCCGCAAGACCGCCAATTTGATCCTGGGGGACATCTACCACACCCCCGGCGTGGTCATCGCCGACACCCACTGCATCCGCATTTCGGGACGGCTGGGGCTCACCGACGGTACCAAGGACCCGGGCAAGGTGGAGGAACAGCTCCGGAAGATCCTGCCCCCCGAAGAGTCCAACGACTTCTGCCACCGCCTGGTCCTCCACGGCCGGGCCGTCTGCACCGCAAGAACCAACCCATACTGCGACAAGTGCTGCGTCAAAGAGTGGTGCGATACATACAAAAAAGAACATAAGTCGTAAAACACAGCGGCGGAGGGTTTCCCCTCCGCCGCTGTGTTTTGACTATTCTTCGTTGTTCCCGGGCTGGGGCAAAAGGTCATAGTGGGCCGATCGTTCCGTTTTTTCCCCAGGCTCCTCCTGCCCCTCGGGCAGGTCATCCACCCAGGGCTCCACGGCCTCCAGATCCTTGTCACCGTCTTCGGCCGGCACAGAGGAGGTAGAATGAACCGGAATCTCATTTCCTTCTTCCTCCCCCACCGAACCGCCGTTAGGCTCCGCGCTCATGTCTCCTCCCCGCTCAACGGGGGCAGGGCCTTTCACAAGCTCGTCGGTCACAACGGCGCTCTCCGTCACCACCCGGACCAGGATGGCATCCCCCTCCGGATCAAGCCGGGCCAGCTCGGCCAGCAGCTCGTCGGGCAGAACCTCATTTGTATCCAGGATAATACGGTTCTGGTCATCATAGATGCCCCAACTGGCTGTGATCCCTTTTCCTTCCAACAGAGCGAGGAGTTCACCATTCAGCCGGTTCAAGTCATTGCGGCTGTATTTGGCACCGGCAAAGCCCACAGGGGCGGTCCTATCCCCCACCGCGTCCAGTACCTCCAGCTCCAGGCTCTTGTCCCCCGGATCCTTTTCATTGACCAGCAACACCATCAGCGTGCCCCGGCTGGTGACATAGGCCCCGCCATACCAATCGGGCAAAGTTCCCCCGAAATGATCCATCAAAAGCTGGTAGGCGTCAGCACCCGGCTGGGCAGGCACACCGATCACAGAATCATCTCCACCGGGGACATACGCTCCGCCGGGCATCTCTTCCATAAGCCCGGTGTTCACAAACAGCTCCTTCCGGGAAAACTCCATCAGACTGTTCAGATTAAAAGGCTCTTCTCCTTCGGTATTGCGCTGCTCATCCACAAACTTCCACCACTTGGCCCAGGTCATTTCATAGCCTGTGGCCTGATAGGCGTCAATATCGGTTGTGGAGAAACCCACCTCCTCCATGGCTTCGGTCAGCTCACTGGGCGTCATGGCCTGGTCCCTGTCACCCGTGTCCGTTCCGTTTCCAGTCACGGTATCTCCCTCTTCCGTCCAAGTGTTTTTCATAATACTCGGATCGCTCCCCTCTACTGTCACATAATCGTGGAGCTTGGGCGCAGGCTCACCCTCCATCATGTGGTAAACAGGAGAAATGCACAGGGCCAAAGCGGCGCAGGCCGCCACGGTAACATATCTTTTCCAGGGAATTCTTTTTTCTCCGGCGGTCTGAGTCAGATTTTGCATCAGTTCCATCTGTGCCTGCGCGCTAGGGTTCATCTGGTCTTTCATGGCAGCAAAAATAGGGTCACTCATCAAAATACGCTCCTTTCAGGGTGTTACGGAGCTGCTCCCTCCCCCGGGACAGCCGGGTGCGGACCGTTCCCGGTCGAATTCCCAGTACTTGGGCAATTTCCTGGGTTGGCAGCTCCTCAAAGTAAAATAGGTAAATAGGCAGGCGGTAATCTTCCTCCAGAGCCTGCAGGGCTTTCCACACCTCATTCTCCGGTTCCTCCCGGAAGGGGGCGGCTAAGGCCTCCCCCTCCTCCAGCGGAACGATCTTCCGCCGCCAGGTGGAAGCGGTCACACGCTTGCACATATGAAGAGTAGTACGAAGAAGCCATGCCTTTCTGTGTTCCTCCTCCCGAAAACTCTTTCCCGATCTGAAATAGGCCAGAAAGGTTTCCTGAAACACATCGTCGGCATCATAGGCTGAGCCGGTCCTGGCATAGGCCAGACCATAAACCATGTTTTGATAGGTATGGATCACGGCTTCCATCTCACCGTCCGCGCGCAACGGTTTGATTTCCATCGGCAAGACCTCCTTTCACCCTTAACTCAAAGGTACACCCCAAAATG
>JAGBDQ010000126.1 GCA_017937415.1 Oscillospiraceae bacterium | reverse complement strand
CTTTCCAGACTGGCCACCCATTACGGCTTTTTGGAGGACGGAAAGATCCTGCGTCAGGTGACCGCAGACAAAGTGGGGGAGGACCTGGAAAGTTATTACATGGATGTTGTGGGAGGCGGTAAACATGAATGAGCTGATAAGCGCCTATCTGTTCAGGCTGAAGAAGGATAAGGCTTTTTGGGCCTGTACTGCGGCAATGCTGGCTTTTTCGGTGGGCGTGGTGCTCAACGGTTGTCGGCAGGCTAAGAGCATGGCGGTCTACGGCTACCAGATGGATCTGGAGAAGTATTATTTTGCTCTGGCTCCGGCTGTAGGATTCTTTGCCGGTGTGTTTTCCGGACTGTTTTTGGGAACTGAGCATAGCGACGGAGCGGTCCGGGGAAAGCTGATCGTTGGACACAGCCGCAGACAGGTCTATTTTGCCTCACTGCTGACCAATATTCTGGCGGCCCTTACGATCACGGCGGCATGGCTGATAGGCGGTCTGGTGGGGGTCCCCGTCCTTGGGCTCTGGAAAATGAGCGGCATTGCGGTTGCAATAAACATTCTTGTAGCCGTAGGTTCTGCTGTGGCGCTTGCGGCCATGTTCACTCTGCTGGGAATGCTGGTCACAAAAAAATCCAACGGGGTGGTGGCCGCGATTCTCCTGTTCCTGGGGCTTCTGCTGACAGCCTCCTGGGTCTACAACGCCCTGATGGAGCCCGAAATGACCGCCGGATTCATTATGACTGTGGATGGCGTCCAGACGGCTGAGCTTACTCCCAATCCCAACTATGTGAGCGGGGTCATGCGTAAGGTGCTGGAGCTGATCCTGGACATTCTGCCCACAGGGCAGGAAGCTCTTCTCTGCAACGGAGGGATCGTGCGTCCTCTGCTGAATTTGGTGGCCTCCGGGGCGATTGCGGTGTTTACCACACTGGCCGGGATGGCGGTGTTTGAACGGAAAGATTTGAAGTAGTGAAAAGGCGGCATCTGAACCTCTTTCAGATGCCGCCTTGCCATTTGGAACGAAGTGGGGGGATGACTATTCAGAATGTGTGCCATGCCAATCAGTACGCCAGAGGACATTTTCCACCGAGTGAAACTCCTCCTCGCTCCAGTCGAAGTCGATCACACTGGTGGTGAGCCGCTTAAACCCCAATTTTTCCTGGAACTTTTCCGACGGCAGGTTGAAATCGAAATATCCGCACTGGACGTAATCCATCCCCTCAACCCGGAACAATTCGTCGATGACAGCCCGGACGGCCTCCTCCATCAGCCCCCGCCGCCGGTAATCCCGGGAGAGACAGAAGGACAGTGACGCGCCCCGCCGGCCCGCCAGCTCTGGCCGGCCCGACAGTTCCTTCGGCACGGCGCACACGTTCAGATTGCCGATGACCCTGCCGTCCTCCTTGCGGACGATGGCATAACTCCGTTCCTCCTTGTCCTTCAGCCAGTCAAAGCAGCTTCGGGCCGCTTCCCGGTCGGTGAGGTCGTAGTTGCCCATCATGCGACACATTTCCCGGTCGGCGGCATAGACGTAATAGTCCGCAAAATCCTCCTCCCGGAATTTCCGCAGAATCAACCGTTCCGTCTCCAAAAACATGGCTCAGCCGCCCAGTTGGGCGATGCCCTTCTCCATCCGGCGGAGGGTCTCATCCTTACCAAGGATGAGACACAGTTCTACGGCGCCGCCGGGGGTGACCGCCTTACCGCTGAGGGCAGTGCGGACCGGCCACATGATCCGGCCGTTTTTCAGTTCCAGCTTTTCGGCCAATCCCACCAGTGCGTCGTGGATGGAGTCATAGGTCCAGTCGGGCAGTTCTTTCAGCACAGGAAGCGTGACCTTGAGGGCCTCAAGGGAGTTCTGCTCATCGGTCTTCATCTTCTTGTGGCAGTATAGCTCGTTGGAGTATTCAGGCAGGGCGTCAAAGAAATCCACCTGGGGGGCAATGTCGCAGAGGGTATCGCAGCGGCCCTGGACCAGGGGGGCAATGAGCCTGAGATCAATGCCCGGGGTCCTGACCGCTTCCTTCAGATAGGGCTCAGCCACGGCGTAGAATGCGTCAGGAGTCATCTCACGGAGATAGTGGGCATTAAAGTAGTTCAACTTTTCCCGGTCAAAAATGGCGGGAGATTTGGAGACACCGGAGAGCTCAAAAATTTGGGACAATTCCTCCAGGGTAAAGAACTCTTGCTCAGAGTTCTCTCCTTTGGGCGCCCAGCCCAACAGTGTCACATAATTGAGGATGGCATTGGTAAGATACCCCTGGGCCTTCAGATCCTCGTAGGAAGGGTCGCCGTGGCGCTTGGACATCTTGTTGTGGGCATCCCGCATAACGGGGGAGCAGTGAATATATTCCGGCACGGTCCAGCCGAAGGCCTCATAGAGCAGGTTATATTTGGGGGCAGAGGAGAGGTATTCGCTGCCCCGGACCACATGGGTGATGCCCATGAGATGGTCGTCCACGACGTTGGCGAAGTTATAGGTGGGCAGTCCATCCCGTTTGAGGAGAACCTGGTCATCCAGAGTGTCGTTCTCAACAGTGATTGCGCCGAAGATGGCGTCATGGAAGGTGGTCTGACCGCTCTGAGGGATCTTCTGCCGAATGACAAAAGGCTCGCCTGCGTCCACCCGGGCCTGGGCATCGGAGAGGGAGAGGTTACGGCAGGGATCCTCCGTTTTCTCAAAATTGCCGCTGTCTTCGGCAGACTCGGTCTTATCGCAGAAACAATAGTAGGCGGCGCCTTTTTCCACCAGGAGCCGGGCATACTTGGCGTAGAGATCCCGGCGCTCGGTCTGGATGTAGGGTCCTACCGGACCGCCCAGGTCGGGACCTTCATCCCAGGTGAGGCCGCACTCCTTCAGGGTGCTGTAAATGATCTCAGTGGCGCCCTCCACAAAGCGGCCCTGATCGGTGTCCTCAATGCGGAGAATGAATTTACCACCGCCGTGGCGGGCAATAAGCCAAGTGTAGAGGGCGGTGCGGAGATTACCCACGTGCATATAGCCGGTGGGGGAAGGGGCGAAGCGGGTGCGGACTTCCCCGGTGGGGATCCGGCTTTCCAAATCGTAATACCATGTCATATCCATGTTGAATTCCTCCAAACGCTGTCGATGGTCCTTTCATTTTATCCGCACAAGGAGAACTTGTCAAGGGCAGGAAAATGTGATATGATAATTCAACATGGGGCAATGGGGCCAATACGACAATTTCCCCTGAAAGGAGCTTTACTATGGAAAATCAAAAGAAGGTCATGCTGTCAGGGATCAAGCCCACCGGTGATTTGACTCTGGGCTCCTACCTTGGGGCGATCAAAAATTGGGCGGAGCGGGCCGAGCTATATGACTGCTACTATTTTATGGCGGATCTTCACGCCATCACCGTGCGCAACGACCCGGCCACCCTTCGGCGGAGAACGCTGGAGCAGCTGGCTCAGTATATTGCCTGTGGCTTGGATCCCGATAAAAACACACTTTTTATTCAGTCCCATGTCCACCAGCACGCCGAGCTGGGATGGGTGCTCAACTGTTATGCTATGTTTGGCGAGCTCTCCCGCATGACTCAGTTTAAGGATAAGTCCGCTAAAAACGCGGATAACATCAACGGCGGACTTTTCACCTATCCCTGCCTGATGGCGGCGGATATTCTGCTTTATCAGCCGGATGTGGTTCCTGTGGGGGAGGATCAGAAGCAGCATGTGGAATTGGCACGGAACATTGTTCAACGCTTCAATGGTATCTACGGCGATGTTTTTAAAATGCCGGAACCGTACGTGCCCAAGGTTGGAGCAAGAATTATGAATCTGGTGGATCCTAAGTCAAAAATGAGTAAGAGCGATGACTCAAATGCCGGCCGGGTGCTGCTGATGGATGACCCCGATGTTATAATGAAGCAGTTCAAGCGGGCCATCACCGACAGCGACACGGAAAAGTGCGTTCGCTATGACCCGGAAAACAAGCCCGGCGTGGCAAATTTGATGCAGATCTATTCTTCGGTCACAGGGAAGACCTATGAGGAGATCGAACGGGAGTTTGACGGACAGGGCTACGGCGCCTTCAAGCCTGCCGTGGGTGAGGCTGTGATCGAGATGGTGCGTCCCATCCAGGAGGAGGCCAAGCGCATTATGGCAGACAAGGCATACCTTGAATCGGTCTACCGTGCCGGTGCTGAAAAGGCCTCCTATGTGGCAAATAAGACGCTGCGGAAGGTATATAAGAAAGTGGGATTTGTCCCGCAGTGACGAAGCGGAAAAAGGGAACTTTTTTCCAACATGTCCGTCTGAAGCTCAGAAGGTCAAAATAGACAGAGTTCCCGGCCCCGGCCGGTACAAAGGAGAACCTGGTATGCCGATTTCATTGGAATTGATTGGACGGGTGGCGGCTGCGCTTGGAGTCTCGTTTTTGATCGCACTGATCCTTACCCCTGTGGTGCGGACCTTGGCGGTGAAGATGGGTGCGGTGGATATTCCCAAGGATAACCGAAGAATGCATGACCATCCCATACCCCGTATGGGCGGTTTGGCTATTTTTTTCGGCTTCCTGTTCAGCACATTGATCTTTGTCCCCCTGACCGAGCAATACCGCGGCATGCTGCTGGGTGCGGTGGTTATCGTGATTTTGGGAATTTTTGACGACATCAAGTCTCTGCGGGCATCGTTTAAGCTGGTGATCCAGATCATTGCGGCTCTGATTGCTGTTTTCACCGGAAATCTCATCGAATATATTGCCAATCCAAACATTTTTTCCGCCAACCTCTATTGGCATTTCGGCTGGCTGGCCTATCCCATTACCATCATGTGGATCGTGGGAATGACCAATGCGGTCAACCTGATTGATGGGCTGGATGGTTTGGCCTGCGGCGTTTCCTCCATCAGCTCCCTGACCTTGCTGATCATTGCGCTTCTGGTGGGCGAGCCTGCCATATCCCTTCTGGTGGCCGGTTTGGTGGGCGGCTGTCTGGGTTTTTTGCCCTACAATATGCATCCGGCCAAGATATTTATGGGAGATACCGGCTCCACCTTTTTGGGGTACGTCCTGGCGGTTATTTCCATTCAAGGACTGTTTAAGTGGTACACGATGATCTCCTTTGTGGTGCCCTTCCTGCTCTTTGGATTACCCATTTTTGACACCTGCTTCGCGTTTATCCGCCGGATCGCCCATGGGCAGAGTCCCATGCACCCGGACCGGGGGCATGTCCACCATCGGCTCATCGACATGGGCTTCTCCCAGAAACAGGCGGTGGCTGTACTCTATGTGATCACAGCTATCCTTGGCCTCTCAGCCGTTGTGCTGACCACCAGCGGGGCGGTAAAGGCCATGCTTCTTTTAATGGCACTTTTTGTGGCCGGTTCGATCGCTCTTTTGGTGTTTCAGATGACCCATCAGAATCACAACGGGCATGAGGAGCATAAAGAGGAAAGGAAGGGGGAGAAGAGAAAGTGAGTAAGGCACGAATCATGTCAGTGTTCGGCACCCGTCCTGAAGCCATCAAGATGGCCCCTCTGGTGCGGGAGCTGACCGGGAGAGAAGGGCTGGAAAGCCTCTGCTGCGTTACCGCCCAGCATCGGGAGATGCTGGACAGCGTACTGAATATTTTCAAAATCACCCCGGACTATGATCTGAACATCATGGAGCCGGGGCAGACTCTTTCTACCATTACTACAAAATGCCTGCTGGGATTGGAGAAGGTGTTCCAGGAGGCGAAGCCTGACCTGGTCCTGGTGCACGGGGATACCACTACGGCCTTTTCGGCCGCACTGGCTGCCTTTTATGGGAAAATTCCTGTTGGGCATGTGGAGGCGGGACTGCGCACCCATGACCGCTATTCTCCTTTTCCTGAAGAGATGAACCGGACCATGGTAGGAGATCTGGCTGAACTGCATTTTTCACCTACCAGCGCCAACCGAAAAAACCTGATGGCAGAAGGAATTGAAAAGGGGATCTACTTAACAGGAAACACAGTGATTGACGCCATGAAAACCACGGTTCGACCCGATTTTGTGTTCCCGGCCGAACTTCTGAACCACATTGACTATGAAAACCGGAAGGTGATCGTAGTCACCTGCCACCGGCGTGAGAACTATGGGGAGCCTATGGAGAACATCATGTCTGCACTGTCCCATATTGCTCGGGCCCACCCTGAAACTGAGCTGATTTATCCGGTCCATTTGAGCCCGGTGGTACAGGAAGCAGCCCACCGCCACCTGGACGGGATTGAAAATGTACATCTGATCTCTCCGGTTGATGTGGAGGAGATGCACAACCTGATGGCCCGGTGCTATATGGTCATGACCGATTCCGGAGGCCTTCAGGAGGAGGCTCCGGCCCTTGGCAAACCGGTGCTTGTCCTGCGGAAGGAGACCGAGCGGCCTGAGGCGGTCCAGGCCGGCACGGTAAAGCTGGCCGGGGTGGACTATGACAATATCGTCTCCCTGGCTGAGGCCCTGATCACGGATCAGAACATGTATGATGGAATGGCTCATGCGGTCAATCCCTACGGTGATGGAAGTGCCTGTATCCGGATCGCGGATGCCATTGAGTACCGGTTCGGACTGCGGGAGACTCCTCCGGCGGAATTTGTGGCCGGAACGAGGTAAAAAAGCGTAAGCAGTTTTGGGGAAGGGAGGACAGAGCATGGAACGGCGTAACCAGAACATCCTGATCGGCCTGATCGCGATAGTTATTGTGATCGCGGTCTTTTCCAGTTTTGGCCTGTCCCTTTTTACAAGCCCCACCCCCACCATTACTCTGCCCACGCCTTTGCCCACGGCCACCGAGTCCAGCGGGGACATCAGCCAGGAGGAAGGGAAGCGAGTAGAGATCACCCCTGCCACAGTGCAAAGCACCATTGAGGCTTTAAACAGGACAGAGAGCTATTACAGGACGGTCACTACCACTCTGGCGGGGAGGGAGACCTATGCTGAGGTATGGGCGGACCGGACCTGGACCCGCTCAAAGCTGACACTCTCCTCTGGGATTACGGTCAATACGATCGTAGGGGATGGACAGGTTTGGCGGTGGTATGGCGATGAGGACGATGTAGCCTCGTGGCAGGCCGATGAAACCTCGGTAGACGTGGAAGGTCAACGCATCCCCACCTATGAGGATGTGCTTGCACTGGATCCTAGATCCATTACGGCGGCAGGCTATGAGGAGCGCGATGGCTATCTTTGCGTATTTGTGGAGATAGATGTACCCGAGCTGGACCAGCGGGAGCGGTATTGGGTCTCGGCGGACAGCGGGCTTCTGGCGGCGGCCGAGACAGAGCACAATGGAGAAGTGGTCTGGTCCATGACTACTTCAGTTCCAGAGATCCCTGTTCCCCGGTCGGCCTCTTTCGAACTTCCGGATGGGACAGTGCTTCACCAGACAGGGGATTTTGAGACCTTTACAGAACGAGCATCAGTCCAAGGGTGATCAGTAGTTCGAGATTGTCCTCACGGTCGTCCAGGAAGAGAAACAGGAGGATCAAAAGGAGAAGAACATCGCCGGTGTCCAGCTCCTCCAGCTTAAGCCCTTTGAGAAGCTGAGAGAGTCCGCCCTGCCTGTTGGACGGGGGAGGGGAAGAAACCTCAGGACTTTCTGCAGCAGATGCCGAGGAAAGATAAGGATTATACATTTCCACCACCCTCTTCTTTCAAAAGCTGGAGGGCTATCCTGACCACCCGGGACAGACGGGAGATCTTTTCGGCTTTCTCCATTTTTTCCAGCCGCTCTGCCTTTAAAAAGGGCTTCAGTGCGGACAGAAGGGCAGTTTTTTCATCATCCTGAGCAGAGTACTCGGAAAAGACCCGGAGAGCAATGGAGATCAGCTTTGGGTCAATGTCAGGGGCATTCCCGCCGCTTAAGGTGCCGATGAGGCTTGATATATCCTGGGGCGGCTGGGGCTGTTGGGTGTGGACGGGGGATTCCTCCGGAGATTCCACCGGAATGAACTCTACGTCCTGCGCATCGGGAGGCGGGCTGTGGGTCTGACCGGCGGGAGTAGGATCGCTCCCTGTGAGGGCCCGGGCAATGGCGGTGATTTGCCCCATAGCCTCGGGGTTGCCTAAAATGGCCTGTAACTGTTCCTGCAGATCGGCTATGGGGCTCACCCTCTTTCTTCAAGATTCAGGACTTTGTTTTCTTTTGCAGGCCCTCTACGGCGGAGGCTCCCTCCGGAGTCCCCATGACCTGGTTGAGAAGTCCCATCAGCTCCTCGGGCTTTCCCTTGGCGGCGGTCTGAGCGGCAGACTGAAGCCCGGAACCGGCCTTCTGATTTAGAAGATTCATAAGCTTCTGTGTTTCCGGGGAGGCGAGCAGAGCTTTCAAAGCGGTGGGGTCTCCCAGGAGTTTGGCAGCCTGAGGATCTTTTTTGAGCGCTTCCAGAGTGGGATCAGGTTGACTCATCGTGTATTCCTCCATGCACTTTATTTGGGTTCGCTTTATTATATGAATGTCGAGGAGAAAGGTGACTGAATATGAAGTGGCTTGTATTTTCTGATTCACATGGGAATCTGGACTATATGAAAAGGGCGGTGGAGGCGGAAAAACCGGATAAGGTCCTCCATTTGGGGGATGTGATCCGTGATGCCAGGAGATTGCAGGAAAATTTTCCTGAGCTTGAGATGGAGTTCGTAGTGGGTAACTGTGACGGATATAATGGGGACGACAGCGCACCAGAAGAGAAGGAGCTTTTCATGGGAGAGAAACGGCTTCTGATCTGTCACGGTCATACCTACCAGGTAAAGCTGGGGATCGGAATGCTCACCAACGAGGCCCGGACCCGCGGAGCCGATGTGGTGCTTTTTGGCCATACCCATGAGCCGCTGTGCTATATGGAAGGAAATCTGTGGGTGATGAATCCGGGTACATGTAATGGTATGCCTCGGGCCACATACGGGATCATAGAACTGGAGAATGGAAAGCTTACCTGCCGCACGGCGGACGCGAAGAAATTGGGCGGAAATACTGAACAGCCAAAGAGACGTTGGTTTTTTTGAGCGGCCATGCGAGGCTGCGAAGGCCAAGGAAAAAATAACGGAGGGAACCGTTTCGGTTCCCTCCGTCACTATTTGTGCTCAGTTCTCTTTTGGCTTGATCCCCAGCTTCTCAAAGGATTTGTCGAAGGGGGGATAGGCGATACCCTTTTCTGTAATGACACCAGTGATGAGGGTATGGTCGGTCACGTCGAAGGCGGGGTTGAATACCTTGACGCCCTCAGGGGCCATACGCTGGGCGTACCAGGTCTCGGTGACCTCCTCGGGCTTCCGCTCTTCAATAACGATCTCATCTCCGGTAGCGATGGACAGGTCGATGGTGGATGTGGGGACGCAGGTGAAAATGGGAATACCGTAGTGCTTGGCCAAAATGGCTACGGCGCTGGTGCCGATCTTGTTGGCAAAGTCGCCATTGGCCGCCATCCGGTCGCAGCCCACAAAGATGATGTCCACTTTGCCCCGCTTCATCAGCAGGGAGGCCATGTTGTCGCAGAGCAGGGTGGTGTCCACTCCGGCAGTCTGCATCTCAAAGGCGGAAAGCCGGGCACCCTGAAGAAGAGGACGGGTCTCGTCGCAGTAGACCCGCAGGTCGTCCCAGCCGTTTTCAAGGGCCACGTACACAGGGGCCAGGGCGGTCCCGTACTTGGCGGTGGCAAGGGTCCCGGCGTTGCAGTGAGTCAGGATGCCGTCCCCATGGTGGAGAAGCTCAAAGCCAAGCTGGCCGATGGAACGGCTGATGGCAATGTCCTCCTCCCGGATGGCGTGGGCCTCCTGAAGAAGCCGCTTTTTCATGTCGGCGACCGGGAGGGTGGCCTTGTTTTCATCCAGCACCTTCTCCATCCGGTTCAGCGCCCAGGACAGGTTGACGGCGGTGGGGCGGGCGGAATCAAGGAAAGCCTTCTGTTTGCGGAAATTGTCGCAGAAAGCGTTCATATCGTCGGTTTCCAGCTGGGCCGAGACCAGATAGATACCGTAAGCGGCAGCCACTCCGATGGCGGGTGCCCCCCGGACCCGGAGGGCATAGATGGCCTCCCAGATGTCCTCCGCCTTGGAGAGATGGAGATATTTGACCTCGCAGGGAAGCAGGGTCTGGTCCAGGATCACAAGTTCCTTTTCGTCGTCGGACAGCACGACGCTGTTCAGGCTCAGAGCGTTCATGGCGGTTCCTCTCTTTCCGGGCCAAAGCCCTTTTTTTGTATGTTTAGAGTATCACGGAAGCGCCGAGATTGCAACGATTTTTCTTGACTTTTCCTCAAAAGACAGATATACTGTCTCAATAAAGGCAGTGAAGGGGAGGAGTACGCCCCGGGGGAAGCGAAGAGAGGAGCCGGTTGGTGCAAGGCTCTCTGAACCCGGAACGGAAGGTCGCCCCAGAGCCGCGGAGCTGAACCCAGAGTAAGCTTTGCCGTTTCCCTCGTTACGGGATCAGAGTGCGGGCATATGCCCGAATTCAGGTGGTACCACGGAAACTTTTTCCGCCCTGAGGCCGAAAGGCTTCAGGGCGGTTTTCGTTGGGAGGAGGCGGGGCTATGAAATTCAATGTGGAAGAAACTGTTACGGTTCAAGACTACGTGGAATTTAATGCTTGTTATATACTCCAAGCGAATAACATTGCGGGAAAAACATTTCGTGGAGCTTCAGCATTATTGACAGGCTTGCAAAGACTTGGCGGAGGAGCCTTGATCATACTTGGAGCTATCGTCCTGATAGGCGGATTGATTGCTGGCCTATTTAATGCTTTTGGGGTAATCTGCTTGATGTGTGGCACTTATTTGATACGAAAGTCGATGGAGACCCCAAGAAATCGGGCAGTTAAACCGTATTTGGATAGGTTAACAGGGGAAGAGCAAAACACCTATATGAGGTTTTTCTTTGATGAAGATGGATTTGACGTTTTTGAATTGAGTGGGAATAGCAGTTACCGCTATTTTATATTGACAGACGTTTGGGAGGACGAGAACCGCTTTTATCTGCTTGAAGAAGGGAAGCTAAAGTTTATTTTGCAAAAACAAGCATTTGTTGAGGGAACACCAGATGATTTTTCTGTGTGGATAGCAGGGAAGACCGGAAAAGAAATTGTTAAAATGCGCTGAAAAAGAGGTGGGGCCTTCGTGACATGGAGCGAGATGAGGAAAAAGTTAGAACAGGAATATTTGGCGGATTGTTTGTGCGGGAAAATCCAGTATTTTGTTACGCGCTATAGAGAAAGCCATGATGCGGCCGGACGGGCATCAATTCTAATGGATGGAAAAGAGATTTT